>NZ_JBEXHY010000092.1:0-20979 GCF_040608295.1 Micromonospora sp. NPDC005197
GCGCTGACCCCGACCGCGCTCACCTGCGCGGCGGCGGCCGGGCTGGTGGTGGCCGTGGACGGCGCCGCGCACCGGCTCGCCGAGCGCGCCGTCGGGTTGGCGCGGGAACGGGGCGAGCTGTCCATGCTGTCCCGGGCGTTGGAGCTGCGCGCGGTAGCCGAGTACTGGCTGGGGCGGCACGAGGCCGCGGCGGAGACCTCCCGCGACGGGCTGCGGGTCGCCCGCGCCACCGGGCAGTTCAACTGCGCCAACGTCCACCTGGGCCTGCTCGCCGTGCTGGCCGCCGTCCGGGCCGACCGGGAGTCCAGCCTGCGGCGGATCCGCGAGATCGGCCCGACGCCGACGCCGGGCAGCCGACCACACGCGCTCGCCGGGTGGGCGCTGGCCGTGCTCGACCTCGTCGACGGTCGGCACGCCGAGGCGGCGGCCCGACTGGCGTCGCTGGCCCGGCTCGGCACCGGCCGGGGCCAGGTGCTCGTCCAGGTGATGGCCACCCCGTACCTGGTGGAGGCGGCGGCCCACCTGCCGCACCGGCCGGCGGCGACAGCCGCGCTCGCGGCCTTCGACAGGTGGGCGAGCAGCACCGCGAGCCCGCTGCGCCGGGCGCTCTCGGCCCGGTGTCACGCGCTGCTCGCGCCCCGGGGCGGCGTCGAGGCGGAGCAGGAGTTCCGGACCGCGCTGCGACTGCACCCGACGGAGGATGGCGCCTTCGAACGGGCGCGCACGGAGCTGCTCTTCGGTCAGGACCTGCGGCGCAGCCGGCGTCCGCGGGACGCACGGGGGCACCTGCACCAGGCCCGGGAGACGTTCACGTTGCTCGGCGCGGATCGCTGGGCCGAGCAGGCCACGGCCGAGCTGCGCGCCGCCGGGGAGTCGGTCGGTCCGCCGGACCTGCCAGCGGCGCGGTTGCTGACCGGTCAGCAACTGCGGATCGCGCAACTGGTCGCCGAGGGCGCCACCAACCGGGAGATCGCCGCCCGGATGTTCCTGTCCACCCGTACGGTCGACCACCACCTGCGCAACGTCTTCCACCGGCTGGGCATCCGCTCCCGTACCGAGTTGGCCCGGACCTTCGCCGCCGAGCCGCACGCCGGACTGGCCTCCGACCGGTGAGCGCCGCCCGGGCCCGGTCCGGTCTGGACGACGTAAACTATCACCGCTAGTTTATCCGTCATGGAGCTCACCCTGTCCGCCGAGCAGACGGCGGTCCGTCAGCTCGCCGCCGAGTTTGCCGACCGGGAGTTGACGCCGCACGCCGCCACGTGGGATCGGCGCGAGTCGGTCGACCCGGCCATCGTCGGCAAGCTCGGCGACCTCGGCTTCCTCGGGCTGACCATCGCCGAGTCCGACGGCGGCTCCGGCGGCGACCACCTCACGTACTGCCTGGTCCTGGAGGAGCTTGGCCGGGGCGACTCGGCCGTGCGTGGCATCGTGTCCGTCTCGCTCGGCCTGGTCGCCAAGTCGATCGCCGCCCACGGGTCGGCCGCGCAGCGGGCCGAGTGGCTGCCCCGGCTCTGCTCCGGCGCCGCGCTCGGCTGTTTCGGGCTGACCGAGCCGGACAGCGGATCGGACGCCGCCGCGCTGCGCACCCGCGCGCTCCGCGACGGCGACGACTGGCTGCTCACCGGCACGAAGACGTTCATCACCAACGGCACAACCGCCGACGTCGCCCTGATCTTCGCCCGCACCGGCGGTCCCGGCCACCGGGGCATCACCGCGTTCCTGGTGCCCACCGACAGTCCGGGCCTGACCCGGCGCGAGATCCACGGCAAGCTCGGCCTGCGCGGGCAGGCCACCGGTGAGCTGCGTCTCGACGACGTGCGGGTGCCCGACACCGCCCGCCTCGGGGCCGAGGGCGCCGGCTTCCGGCTGGCCCTGGCCACCCTCGCCAAGGGGCGGATGTCGGTGGCGGCCGGCTGCGTCGGCATCGCCCAGGGTTGCCTCGACGCGGCGGTCGGCTACGCCGGGCAGCGGACCCAGTTCGGCAAGCCGATCGCCGGGCACCAGCTCGTCCAGCAGCTGCTCGCGGCCATCGCCGTCGACACGGCGGCCGCCCGCCTGCTGGTCTGGCAGGTCGCCGACCTGATCGACCGCGACCAGCCGTTCGCCACCGAGGCGTCGATGGCGAAGCTCTTCGCCAGCGAGGCCGCCGTCCGCGCGGCCAACAACGCGGTCCAGGTCTTCGGCGGGTACGGCTACATCGACGAATACCCGGTCGGCAAGTACCTGCGCGACGCGCGGGTGGCCACCCTCTACGAGGGCACCAGCCAGATCCAACAGCTCCTGATCGGACGCGCGCTCACCGGCGTCAACGCCTTCTAGCTCTAAGGACACCCGGATGCGAGTCTTCACCTCCGTCGACGAGCTGACCACCGCGGTCGGCGAGACCCTCGGGCCCGGCCCCTGGCAGCGGATCGAGCAGGACCGCGTGGACCTCTTCGCCGACGCCACCGACGACCACCAGTGGATCCACATCGACCCGGTACGCGCGGCGGCCGGGCCGTTCGGCGCCACGATCGCGCACGGCTACCTGACCCTGTCGCTGTTGCCGACGTTGGCCGGTCAGCTGTACCGCGTCGAGGGGGTCGCGATGGGAGTCAACTACGGGCTGAACCGGGTGCGCTTCCCCGCGCCGCTGCGGGTCGGCGCCGCCGTGCGGGCCACCGCCGTCATCGCGGAGGTGTCACCGGTCAGTGGTGGGGTGCAGATGGTCACGGCGGTGACCGTGGAGAGTGACGCCGGGGGCAAGCCAGTGTGCGTCGCCGAGACGGTGAGCCGCCTCTATGGCGAGGCGGGTCGTTGAGCGGCCGTCCGGACGGCATAGCTGTCAGCGAGTCCACGAGATGAACCGGGCGAACAGGTCGGCAGGCTGCGGCCGGGGGGGTCCCTATGGGTTTGGTCAAGTCCCGGAGGGTGTCGACGTCAAACGGTAGGTGAGGTCGTCGAGGCAGGCGGTGAGGTCGGCGATGGTGGACATTTCGTAGTGGGTGTTGAGGACGGCGCCTGTGGAGATGTGGGCGAGGTCGAGTTCGGCTTCGCCGCTGGTCCAGATGGTCAGTTGTGCCTCGCGGTCGGTGGTGGTGCAGACGATCCAGGCCGCTGACTTGTCGCGGGTGGGTCCGCGATGCAGTTCCCATTGCACGCCTGCGTTGTTCCATTGGTTGGCGCGGGCGTGCACGATGGCAGCGAAGTCGTCGAGGTCCAGGTCCTTCACGCCGCTGATGCTAGAGCCGGCAGCGGCCGGGGCTGGTAGGGGATTTTGTCGCGGAGCATGGCGAACAGGACGTCGCAGCGGCGGCGGGCGAGGCAGATGAGTGGAAGGGCCGACCGACACCGCGGCCGGTCGGCCGCTCGCGCATGGCCCCGTCGCCGTGCATGGGCTCAGTCCGGTGGAACGTCGCCGACTGTCGGCGTACGGGTCCAACTGCACAAGCAGGTACGGCTGGAGCGTAGAGAGGTCGACGTTCCAGAAGGGGCGACGACGTCTGTCGAGCACCTTCCCATATCGCATGACGGACCGCCCTGCCGACTACATCTGTCACCGCTAAGGTGGTCGCGCTCGCGCCCGACCAGCGGCAGATGAGTTATACGTTCAAGGCTGCTCGGGCAGGAACGGCGCGAAGTGCTCGGCCACTAGGTCGGCCACGGCTTCGGCGTCCCGTGATCCGTCGACCTCGATGACGCGGACCCCCAATCGGTGCGCGTTGCGGACCGCGTCTGCGGCGATCAACCGATCACGCTCGACGCGGTTGCGTTGAGCGAGTTGCGAGTCGCTGACCTGATGACCGATGGCGCCGGCACGGGGTAGCCGAGCGACCTGGCGTTGCCGGAACTCCTCGGCCGCGACCATGACCACCATCCGGCCGATAGAGCCGGCGACCGGCGCGACCAGTTCTGGGCGTAACCCCCAGCCCTCAGCAAGGATGGGCCGAGGGGAGACGAGGGCACGCAGATCGTCTTGCACCCACTGGAAACGGTCCGGGAAGTCGGCGATGACCTGATCGGCCATCTCCTCTGGCGTTGCTTGGATCCAGACTGCCTCCCAGTCCGGTCCGGTTGGGGACTCGCCGCGACGGACCCGCTGTGCTATCCGCCGATCATCATGGCCGCGAGCGTCGTGGTAGTCGTAGTGGTAATGAGTGAGGCCGTACCGCTCAGCGAGAATGCCAGCGACAGTGGATTTGCCGGCCCACTGGCCGCCGCCGATCCACAGGGCGCGTTGGAGCGTGGTGACGGGGTCCCATCTCATGTGTCACAGCGTGGAACCACCGCGCTACAAGATCAAGTCTTGTTCTTCGTCCGAGGACCTGATTATCTGAAGATAGGCCGGGCGGCACGTGATGCCAGGTGACGAGGGAGTCGACACCGCGACCTGCCATGCCAGCGACATCTGTGAGCGCTGAACCCTGGATGACCTCTCATCGGCAGATCCGCGCACACTCAGCGGCACATCAGGACGTCTGACCTGGGCGCCTCGACTGACAACTGCGGCGACGTCATGCGCATCCGAGGAGGTCCCACCGGTTGCCGGCGATGTCGAGGAAGACCGCGACCCGGCCGTAGGGCTCGGCCCTTGGCTCCCGGACGAAGGTGACACCGGCCTCGGCCATCCGTCGGTAAGTGGCGTCGAAGTCGTCGGCTCGGAGGAAGAACCCGACTCGGCCGGCTACCTGGTTACCAGTTGCGGCACGTTGGTGTTCTCCGTCGGCGCGAGCGAGGAGAATCCCGGTCTGGGCACCCGGTGGCCGGACGACGACCCAACGCTTGGGCCGCCCGTCAGTGGTCAGCGATGGGGAATCCTCGACGAGATCGAAGCCGAGTACGTCGGTGAAGAACGCGATCGCGGGTTCGTACTCGTCAACGATCAGGGCAACCAGATCGATCTGCACCACGGCAGCGTACGCAGGGTCCATCGTGCTCGCCGCCCACCCCGAGCGCTGTCGTCGTCGGCACGATCCGGCGCGGCGACCTGGTTAGATTCATGCCGTGACGAAGGTCGACGAGTTGCTGGCGACCGCTGCGGCCGATTCGTACGCAGATGCTTGGGACTCGCTGTACGAGAAGGCGTGCCACGAAGGTTTCTCCGAGGCGGACGAAGCCTTCCTGATCCCGCGGTTGGCCGACCTCGCGGGCCGGTACGCACCGGCCGGCCGCGACAACGTTCTGATGCTTGCTGGCAAGATCGCAGCGGATCTTGATGAGGCTAACTGGCCGCGATACTCCGAAGTGTTCGCAACCATGCACCGGCTGACCAACGACTGGCTTGCCACACCGACCGACCGGCACTCGTTCGTCTTCCGTCTGCAGGCGGTGATGGCGCTGGAGGGTGACGAGCTCTGGGGGGCGGAGCTCGATCGGATCGTGCACGACGAGATCGAGGTCGAGTGCCCGCAGTGCGAGACGTCGCTGTTCGTGGCCTTCGGCGAGGATGGGTGTTTCGCCACCCACGAGGACTACGCCACGAAGCCGGACGTCGAGCAGACACCGCTACTGCCGACCGAACCGGACGAGTTGAACGGCGTCGGTCAACGGCTGCATCTGATGAGCGTGCAGGCCGGGCAGCAGTCCGTCGCCATTGCCCTCACCTACCTGTTCGGCCGTGCCACCTGCACGCAGTGCAGCACGACGTTCCGAGTGTCCGAGCAGGTCTTCCGGTATTGACCTGGGTGAGCCGTGACCCTGGCGACGCGGGCCTGGCCGACGGCCCGCCGAGGTACGCCTGCGCGATCCGACATACGACTTTCGACAGATCCGCGCACACTCAGCGGCAGATCCGGATGCCGTCAGTCGGACGCCCGGTCACGGAACTCGGCCGGACCGACATAGGGGTACCGCCTGGATTGCACCACGGCGCGACGATATCGACCCGAGCCCGAATACGGCTACACCAATTCAGTCCCGCGGATACGCCGAGTAACGCCCGGACGCGGCAGAAGAGGTCGCGCGACGAGTAGGGGGCTAGCGTGATTGAATCGTGCGATGTATCGGCGCGAGTAAGAGGAACTCGGTGGCCCATGATGGACGAGTTGGATGAGACGTGGAGGTGGTCCGTGTTGGACGATCCCGCCGTCATCTGGAACCGTGCCTGCGACTATGGGGCTGACGGTGAAGCGCCTGAAGGAACTCCGCTGGGGATTGCGCACCTTTCCTTCCTGCTACGTGTCTACAACTCGGCCATGGGCGGCGGCTTGGGCTTCGCCGTGGAAGTCAACGAACCTTTCCGCCTGAGACGGGCGATCGACGCGATGCGCTACTTCCGCCTGTCCGAGCTTGCTGACCTCCTGGCTGACGTCTTGAACCATGAGTCAGATGTCGAATACGCTGGATCGCGGGAACGTCAGTTCTATGACCTTCTCGGCCCAGCGGATGAGAATCTGGATAAGGCGTTCAGAGCCAAAGCGGCCGAGGCTCCTAGCGACTTCGGTCTTCGATAAAGTCCGCCGGCTCAGGCCGAGTGTTATGTGATCTGTGCACTCATCTCGGCTACTTGTTTCATTGACCCGCGACCGTGGCCCGGCCAGGCTTCGGTCGAGGCGCCCGGGCTGTCGTTCTCATTTCGGTTGCCCACGCTGGTCGTGTGGCTCTCATTTGGCCTGCGCGGCCCGGGCGTCGCCCCAGGGCGGGGAGAGGCTCAAGAGGGGTTTGCTCGGCTCGAAGTAGCGTTGCCCTCCCGGCTCGACAACCCAGGTGGATCGAGCATCGGAGGACGCGGTGAGTGGCACGTCAGATCGTGTGGTCAGCGGGATGGACCCGCACAAGCGCTCGGTAACGATCGAGGTCATGGCCCGCGACGAGACCGTCGTCGGCGGCGGCCGGCAGCGGGCCCGGGAGGACAACGGGGAACGACAACTGGCTCCAGCGCGACCGACCCTCATCCCCCAGCCGGCTCTTCGGAGAAGTCACTTCCTGGACCCGCCGAAACCCAGGATAGAACTCTCCTCCTGGCGGTGTCTTGACAGAGAGGGGAGCCATGACCACGCGGATCGCGGCAAGAGCGGGTGCTTCGAGTCGACTCGATCCCGGCCGTCTCGCGGCTGTCCCGGCAGCGTGGTGGGGCAGAATCGTGAGCCGTGCCGACCTACCCCGATCCTGTTGTTCTCTATCCGGAGGTTGCTGCCGAGGGCAGCCTTGCGGCGGCGTTGCGAGCCGTCGCTATCCGGCAAGGGCTATCCATTCGCGTGCCGGTTACGGCGTCCAATTTGTTGCATGGCGCTGTCGTTCCGACCACCGTCCCGCACCGTGAGGAGTTGAAGGTGTCCGCCAGCTACGTAGAGCGGCGGTGGTCTATTCGCGGTTGCGAGCGCGACCAAGGTCTGGCCTTGATCGAAGGAGACACGGTGGATCTCGCTCAGGTGGCGCGAGCCGCGCAGGCCTGGCATGACGGAGCGCCCCTGACCGAGATCCCCCAGGCTGCGTCGTTCGTGAAACTGACTGGACGGTTCGAGGTGCCCGACCGCGATCCGGCAGGGCTGGTCGAATCGGAGTGGCGGCACCTGCGTACGGAGGCAGCGGAGGTGAACTGGCCCGAGTACCACGCGCTCATCGAGGCCGCGTACGCCGAGCCAAGGCTCCGGCAGCTCTACCCGTTCACCAGCCATTGGTCTCTGCGGTTCTCCACCAGCACCCGGCCCAGCCTCTCCCGCGATGTCCTGGTGTGCTTGCATGCCGGGCAAGGCAAGGACTACATCGTCACGATGGGCTACCTGGGACAGGAACTCGGTGAGACCGCTACAGCGGAGGAGGCCGTGTCATTGGCCGCGCGCAACCTGCCCGCCGATCTCAGTCCGGTGAGGTACGGCGCAGCCGAACAGAGCTAGTACTTCTCCGCCAGGCCATCCGCGCGTCGGCAGATCCGGACGCCGAGCGGTGCGCCGCTCGGCGTCCGACCGTTACGCGTCCTGAGCCACCCGTACCTGCGGGGGCGGCGAGAAGAAGCCTCGCCGCCCCCGCGTCCGACGGCCGGTACGAGGGTCAGGCGACCGCGCAGGCGGTGCCGTTGAGCGTGAAGGCGGACGGCCGACCGGCGTTGCCGGTGTGGGTGGCCTGGAAGCCGATGTCGACCGACGTGTTCGGGGCGATGGTGCCGTTGTAGGAGACGTTGCGTGCGGTCACCGCCCCGCTCGACGGGGAGTAGGTGGCGTTCCAGCCGCTGGTGATGGTCTGGCCGTCGGGCAGCGTGAACGCCAGGGCCCAACCGTTGACCGCGCTGCTGCCGGTGTTGGTCACCGACACGGCCGCGGTGAGCCCGCTGTTCCAGGCGTTGACCGTGTACGTGACCCGGCATCCCCCGGACGGCGGGGGCGTGGTCGGCGGCGCGGTGGTGGGTGGCGCGGTGGTGGGCGGTGCCGTGGTCGGCGGTGCGGTGGTGGTCGGTGCGGTGGTGGTCGGTGCGGTGGTCGGCGGCGTGTCGCCCCCGATGCTGCCGGGCACCGTGCGCAGGGCGTCGTACCAGGCGACGGCCATCTTGCGGTAACCCGTGGCGTTGGGGTGTACGCCGTCGGCCAGGTCGCTGAGCGTCAGCGCGCGGTACATGTCGACCAGGTGGACGCGCTTGCCGGCGGCGGCCCGGGTCTGCACGATCCCCGGGATCGCCGCGTTGTAGCCGCGGACCTGGGTGTCCGCGCCGGACTTCGGGATGATCGTCGCGACGAACACCTCCGCGTTCGGTGCGGTGTTGGTGATGCGATCGACCAGGGTGGCCAGACGAGCCGGGGCGCCGGACGTGTCCCCGTACATGTCGTTGGTGCCGATGTGCAGCAGCACGGTCCGCGGGTTCGTGGCCCGCAGCCAGTTGACGACGTTGGCGTCGATCTGGGCGATCGTCCACCCGGAATGGCCCTCGTGGTCGTGGTCACCGAGGCTGGCCGGGCCGTTGAACCCGGAACCGACGAAGTCGATCCGGTATCCGCCGGAGACGAACCGCTGCCAGAGTTCGATCCGGTAGCCACCGGCGACGTTGAAGCCGTCGGTGATCGAGTCGCCGAGGGGCATGACACGTACCCCGCCGTTGGACTCGGCGCTCGCGGGCGCGGTCGCCACCGGGACGGCCGCGGTCATGGCCGCGACGGCGGCCAGGGCCGCCCACCACAGTCGGGCCCGGCGGGGCCTCGACGTCGTCGCGGTGGTGGCGGGCGGCGGGGGGACGGGGTTGCCAAGGATCGGTCTGCTCATGGGGCTTCCTCAGGTGGTGGGGGCACGACATCGGCGGCCCACCGACGAGGCGGAACCGCGCGGTACGCGAGAGTGAGCTGCGCGAGGACCAGGAACCCGGACGTCATCCCGCTGGTCGTACGCTCTGGTCATCGACGGTCGGAGCGACGGATCGATGAGCCCTGGCCGGGATGTGCCCTGCACCCCGCCTGGACGCACCATAGCTTGTTATCGCTAACACCGGCAATGCATCGAACGTGGGCGATGGTCGGGAGTGGACGAGGCGGTCAATCCTGGCCCGTCACCTCGGTCGGCGCGAGCCTCGCGGCGAGCCAGCGCAGCTGCCGCCGGACGTGCACGGCCTCGCCGCCCTCATGGCCGTTGAACGGGTAGACGTGCATCTCCCGCTGCGGTGGGACGGGCCGTCCGGTCGCGGCGCCGTACTGGTTGTAGGCGGCGAAGCCGGTGCTCGGCGGGCAGACACTGTCGCGCAGGCCGACGCCGAAGTGCGCCGGCGCGGTGGCCCGCCGGGCGAAGGTCACCCCGTCGACGTAGGACAACGTGCGCCGGACCGCGTCCTCGGCCTCCCGGTGCACCGCCAGGTACCGGCCGATCTCACCGTACGGCGACACGTCGCTGAGCGTGATGGCGCGCTGGACGTCGCAGAGGAACGGGGCCGTCGCCAGCACCGCCGCGAGGTCGTCGACGAGGCCGGCCACCGCCAGGGCCAGGCCGCCGCCCTGACTGTTGCCGACCACGGCGACCCGGCCCGCGTCGATTCCGGGCAGGGCGCGAACCGCCTCGACGGCCCGGACCGCGTCGGTGATCAGACGTCGGTAGTGGTAGTCGTGCGGGTCGAGGATTCCCCAGGTGGCAGGCCAGGGGCCGCCCGGCCTGCCGTGCGGGTCGGCGGTGTCGCCGGCGCCGTGCTGCCCCGCCTGGCCCCGGTTGTCCATCAACAGGTGCGCGTACCCGGCGACCGGCCAGGTCAGCCGCTCGTGCGGCAGGCCGCGTCCACGCCCGTAGCCGGCGTACTCCACCACGGCGGGCAGCGGTCCGCGTGCACCCGCCGGTCGGGTGTACCAGGCGCGCACCGGGTCACCGCCGAAGCCGGCGAACGTGACGTCCCAGGAGTCGAGCAGGCGCAGGTCGGTGGGTTCGGGACGGACGTCCACGAGCACCGGACGGGTGGCCACCTCGGCGAGGGTGCCACGCCAGAACTGGTCGAAGTCCTCGGGCTCGGCGACGGTCGGCACGTATCGCTCAAGCTCGGCGAGGGCGGGGTCGGAGTACGGCACGGTTCCTCGCAGGGTCAGAGCTGTTGGGCGGGGGGTGCGGTGCTCTCCCGGACGACCAACTCGGTCACCAGGTCGATCCGGCTGGTCGCCGGGGCGGTGCCGCCGACCAGGCCGAGCAGCATCTGGGTGGCGATGCCCGCCATGTCGCGCAGCGGCTGGTTGATTGTGGTGAGAGCCGGATCGGTCCAGGTGGCGACCGGCAGGTTGTCGTACCCGATCACGGAGAGGTCCTCGGGGACCCGCAGGCCGCACTGCCGGGCGGCCCGGAGCACCCCCATGGCCTGCGTGTCCGAGCCGGCGAAGATCGCCGTGGGGCGGTCCGGCCGGTTCAGCAGCTCGAGCCCGTGGGCGTGCCCGGCCCCGGCGGAGAAGCTGCCGTAGCGGACCAGCTCGCGGTCGACGGTCAACCCGATCTCCTCGTGCGCGTGCTGGAAGCCCGCGGCTCGGGCCCGGCTGCACAGCACGTCGGGCGGCCCGGAGATGACGGCGTTTCGGCGGTGGCCCAGCTCCAGCAGGTGTCGAGCGGCGAGCAGGCCGCCGTTCCAGTTGTTCGATCCGACCGTGGGCACGGAGGCCGAGGTCGCGCTGTCGGTGTCGATCACGACGAACGGGACGCCCTGGCGTCGCAGCTGCTGTTGCTGCGTCTCGGTCAGGTGGCAGAGGACGAGCAGCACACCCAGCGGGCGTTGGCTGAGCACCGTGTCGAGCCACCGTTGCGGTGGGCGGTGCGCACCGTCGAGTTGGGAGACCGCGAGGCCGATGCCGGCGATGCTGGTGACCGCCTCGGCGCCGCGCAGGACCTCCATCGCCCAGCCGGTGTCGAACTCGTGGAACACGAGATCGATCCGCCCCGCGCCGGACGATCGCCGAGCGCGGCGCTGGTACCGGTGACGGTCGAGACTCTCCTCGACCCGTGCCCTGGTGCCGGGGGCGACATCCTCGTGGCCGTTGAGGACCTTGGACACCGTGGCGACCGACACGCCGACGTCGTGGGCGATCGTCGCGATGGTGGTGGAGGCGGGTGGGTCGAGCGGGCGGTGCTCTGTCATCTCAGCCTCATGCAGCGTCGAAATTTTCGGAAGACCTTAACACGATCAGTCGGTCAGGACGGTCGATGTGGCCGTAGCTCAGGCGCGGCTGCGGCGGTTCCCGGGCCCGGTCATGACTGAGCGCAATGGCCAGTGCCACTGACCGTACGAAGGAGTCGTTCCGCGACCGATCGAGCCCCTTGACTACATCCGGGCGGTGGACTTAGGTTGCCGAAAAGGTTGCTTGGGTTTCCGGAAAGTTTCGGATCGCACACGTCCGCCACGGACCGGTCCCACGAGGGTGCGGGAACGTGGCCGGAGCTAAGGGGTCTCGGCATGAGAAGTCAGCTGCCCGCCGACGGCGAACCGACGTCCCGCGACGCCACACCGTGGCGCGACGCGCGGCTGTCACCGGCCGAGCGGGCCGAGGCGCTGCTCCCGCTGATGTCGGTGCAGGAGAAGATCGCCCAGCTCGTCGGCGTCTGGGTCGGCGCCGACGCCTCCGGCGAGGGCGTCGCCCCACACCAGTCCGACATGGTCGCCGAGACGCCGGCCTGGGACAGCGTCATCTCCCACGGGCTGGGCCAGCTCACCCGGCCGTTCGGCACCGCGCCGGTCGACCCGGTGCTCGGCGCCCGGTCGCTGGCGGCCTCCCAGGCGCAGATCGTCGCCGCCAGCCGGTTCGGCATTCCCGCCCAGGTGCACGAGGAGTGCCTCACCGGGTTCGCGGCCTGGCGGGCCACCGTCTACCCGACCCCGCTGGCCTGGGGCGCGTCGTTCGACCCCGACCTGGTCGAGGAGATGGCCGGCCGGATCGGCCGGTCGATGCGCGCCGCTGGCGTACACCAGGGGCTCGCGCCCGTCGTCGACGTCACCCGCGACTACCGCTGGGGCCGCACCGAGGAGACGATCGGGGAGGACCCGTACCTGGTGGGGACGACCGGCGCGGCGTACGTGCGGGGCCTGGAGAACGCCGGCGTGGTGGCCACCCTCAAGCACTTCGCCGGCTACTCGGCCTCCCGGGGTGGCCGCAACCTCGCCCCGGTGTCGATGGGGCGCCGCGAGCTGGCCGACGTCATCCTGCCGCCGTTCGAGATGGCCCTGCGCCTCGGCGGCGCGCGGTCGGTGATGAACTCCTACGCCGAGATCGACGGCATGCCGGCCGCCGCCGACGAGCACCTGCTGACCGGGCTGCTGCGCGACGAGTGGGGTTTCACCGGCACCGTGGTCGCCGACTACTTCGCCGTACGGTTCCTGCAGACTCTGCACGGTGTCGCCGAGGGCGCCGCCGACGCCGCCCACCTGGCCCTGCGCGCCGGGATCGACGTGGAACTGCCCACCGTGGACGCCTTCGGCGACGCGCTGGTGGAGGCGGTCCGCGCCGGCGAGGTCGACGAGGCGCTGATCGACCGGGCGTTGCGTCGGGTGCTGATCCAGAAGATCGAGCTCGGCCTGCTCGATGAGGACTGGCGCGAGGTGCCCGACGACGTCGCGGACCTGCGCCTCGACGACGAGGCCAGCCGGGACGTCGCCGTACGCCTGGCCCGCGAGTCCGTCGTCCTGCTGCGCAACGACGGTGTCCTGCCGTTGCCCGTCGCGAGCCGCGTCGCCCTGGTGGGTCCGGTCGCCGACGACCCGATGGCCATGCTCGGCTGCTACTCCTTCCCCAACCACGTCGGCGTCAACCACAGCGACCATGGCCTCGGCCTGGACATCGCCTCGCTGCGCGAGGAACTGGCCCGCCGCGTCCCCCTGCTCACCCACGAGCCGGGCTGCGCCATCACCGGCGGGGACACCTCGGGCATCCCGGCCGCGGTCGCCGCGGCCACCGCCGCCGACGTGTGTGTGCTCGCCGTCGGCGACCGGGCGGGAATGTTCGGCCGGGGCACCTCCGGTGAGGGCTGCGACGCCGCCGATCTGCGGCTGCCCGGGGTGCAGGCCGACCTCGTGCGGGCCGTCCTCGCCACCGGCACCCCGGTGGTGCTGGTGCTGATGACCGGCCGGCCGTACGCGCTCGGCCCGGAGTTCGACGCCGCGGCGGCGGTCGTGCAGGCGTTCTTCCCCGGCCAGCTCGGCGGGCAGGCGCTCGCCGAGGTGCTCATCGGCGCGGTGAACCCGTCCGGGCGGTTGCCGGTTAGCGTTCCCCGCGACGCCGGCGGACTGCCGGGCACCTACTTGTCGCCGCCGCTCGGGCACCGCAACAAGGTGTCCTCGATCGACACGACCCCGGCGTACCCGTTCGGCCACGGCCTGAGCTACACCAGCTTCGAGTGGTCCGACGCCACGGTCGTGCCGTCGGCGGATGGGGATCGGGACGAGACGACGGACTGGCCGGTCGACGGCGAGGTGCGGGTGCGGATCACCGTCCGCAACACGGGTGACCGGGCCGGCACCGAGGTGGTGCAGCTCTACCTGCACGACCCGGTGGCGCAGACCACCCGCCCGGTGATCCGGCTCGTCGGCTTCGCCCGGGTGCCGTTGGAGCCCGAGGCGGAGGCGCACGTGACGTTCGGCGTACCGGCCGACATCGCGTCGTTCACCGGTCGGTCCGGTCGGCGCGTCGTCGAGCCCGGCGCGGTGGAGCTGCGGTTCGGTCGGTCGAGTGGGGAGATGGCGGCGGCCCTGCCGCTGCGGCTCGCCGGGGCCGAGCGCGAGGTCGGCCACCAGCGGGAACTACTCACGTCGGTGCGGATCGAGCCCCTGGTGGCCGTACCGCACTCCGCATAGGAGGCGAGGATGACATCCGGGACATTACGGCCACCGCCACCGGCGCCACCCGGCCCCCCGGCGGCGGTCACCGTCGGGGCCCCGCCCGCACCGCGCCGGCGCCGCACCTGGCGGCAGGCGCTGCGCCGGGACTGGCAGCTCTACTCGCTCGCCATCCTGCCTCTGCTGTTCTTCCTGGTCTTCCGGTACCTCCCGATGATCGGCAACGTCATCGCGTTCCGACGGTTCAAGCCCGGCGGCAGCATCTTCGGTGAGTACTGGGTGGGGCTGCGGTACTTCCGGATGTTCCTCACCGACCCGACGTTCTGGGACGTCTTCACCAACACGCTGGTGCTCGGGACGCTGACCCTGCTGTTCTGCTTCCCGCTGCCGATCGTCCTGGCGCTGCTGCTCAACGAGGTACGCGCCCGCCGCCTGCGGCGGTTCGTCCAGTCCGTGTCCTACCTGCCGCACTTCCTGTCGATCGTGATCGTGGCGGCCATGGTCATGCAGCTGACCTCGGTCGACGGCACCATCAACCAGATCGTGCAGGCCACCGGCGGCGACGCGGTGCCGTTCCTGCAACGAGCCGAGTGGTTCCGGACCATCTACGTGTCGTCCGAGGTCTGGCAGACGGTCGGCTGGGGCACCATTCTCTACCTCGCCGCGCTCACCACCGTCGACGACGACCTGTACGAGGCGGCCCGGATCGACGGCGCCAACCGGTGGCGGCAGACCTGGCACGTGACGCTGCCGGGCATCCGCCCCACCATGGTGACGTTGCTGATCCTCAACATCGGCAGCTTCATGGCGGTCGGGTTCGAGAAGATCCTGCTGCTCTACAACCCGCTGACCTATCCGACCGCGGACGTGCTGTCCACGTACCTGTTCCGGATGGGCTTCGGGTCCAGCAACTTCAGCTACGCCGCGGCCATCGGGTTGTTCGAGGCGGTCATCGGGCTCACGCTGGTCCTGACGGCGAATCTGATCGCCCGCCGCACCGTCGGGACGAGCCTGTGGTGACCGTCGACGCCACCGACACGGCCAGCGGCAGCGGCCTGCCCGCCCGCGCCCGGCCGCGCGGAATCCGCCCGAGCCGGGGCTACCGCGTGTTCCAGGCGTGCAACGCGGTAGTGCTCACCATCGTCGTGGTGGCGACGCTGTTCCCGTTCGTCAACGTCGTGGCCCGCTCGCTCAGTGACGAGCGGTACCTCATCGCCGGCAAGGTCAACCTCGTGCCGCGCGGGTTCAACCTGGACACCTACCGCCTCGTGCTGAACGACTCGCTGTTCTGGACGAACTACCGCAACACCGTCTTCTACACGGTCGTCGCCACGGCCATCTCGATCGTGCTGACCACCTGTTACGCCTACGTGCTGTCCAAGAAGCACCTCCGGGGCCGTACGGCTCTGATCGGTATCGCGGTGTTCACCATGTTCTTCACCGGCGGCCTGATCCCCAACTACGTGCTGGTCACCAGCTTGGGCATGAAGAACAGCGTCTGGGCCATCGCGGTGCCCAACGCGATCAACGTGTTCAACCTGCTGGTGATGAAGGCGTTCTTCGAGAGTCTGCCCACCGACCTGGAAGAGGCCGCGGCCGTCGACGGCCTCAACACGTACGGCATCCTGCTGCGCATCGTGCTGCCGCTGTCGAAGGCGATCGTCGCCACGATGGTGCTGTTCTACGCCGTGGCCTTCTGGAACTCCTGGTTCGCCGCCTTCCTCTACATGGATCAGCAGGAGCTGTGGCCGGTGACCGTCTATCTGCGCAACCTGATCGCGGGGGCCACCGGCGCGGAGAACGTCGGCGTCATCTCCGAGGCCGACGAGGTGCAGGCCGACGCGACGCTCAAGGCCGTGACGATCGTGCTCACGACCCTGCCGATCCTCGTGGTCTACCCCTTCGTCCAGCGGTACTTCGTCCGCGGCGTGATGCTCGGCGCCGTCAAGGGCTGACCGGCACGTCCACCATGTCCCTCCACCGAACCCGAAAGGACCGCCATGCTCCACCGATCGTGGCGTCGCGCCGCGACAGCGGCAGTTGCCACTCTGCTCGCGGCCAGCAGCATCGCCGCCTGTAGCGAAGATCCGTCCGACAACAAGGACCTGTCGGAAAACCGGGCCGGTGCGATGGCCGACTACGGCATCGGCAAGCAGTTCAAGGCGAGCGAGCCGGTCTCCTTCTCCATCCTCTACAACAACCATCCGAACTACCCGCTGCGCGAGGACTGGCTCTTCTGGAATGAGCTCAAGTCGCGGGCCAACGTCACGCTCTCGCCGGTCGCCGTGCCGCTGAGCGACTACGAACAGAAGCGCAGCCTGCTGATCGGCGCCGGCGACGCTCCGATGATCATCCCGAAGACGTACCCCGGCCAGGAGGACGCCTACGTCTCCTCCGGGGCGGTCCTGCCGGTCAGCGACTACCTCGACCTGATGCCGAACCTGCAAGACAAGATCTCGCGGTGGAACCTCAAGCCCGAGATCGACACGCGGCGTCAGGAGGACGGCAAGTTCTACCTGCTGCCGGGGCTGCACGAGAAGCCCTGGCAGGACTACTCGCTGGCGATCCGGACCGACATCCTCGACGAGTTGCACCTGACGACCCCGAAGACCTGGGACGACCTCTACACGGTGCTCAAGGCCATGAAGGCCAGGTACCCGAACGTGTATCCGTTCTCCGACCGGTGGAGCAAGCCCAACCCGGCCGGCAACCTGCTCAACATCCTGGCCGTGTCGTACGGACTGCAGGGCGCGGGCTGGAACTTCCAGCACACCTCCTGGGACGCGAACGCCAAGAAGTTCGTCTACACCGGCGCCACGGAGCAGTACAAGCAGATGCTCCAGTACCTCAACAAGCTGGTGTCGGAGAAGCTGCTCGACCCGGAGAGCTTCACCCAGACCGACGAGCAGGCCCGGCAGAAGCTCGCCAACAGCAAGTCCTTCGTGATCAGCGCCAACGCGCAGGCAGTCGTGAACGACTACCGACCCGACCTCGCCAAGACCAACCCCAAGGCGACGATCGCCAAGATCCCACTGCCGATCGGGCCGGCCGGTGAGGTCAACCCCGCCAGCCGGTTGGAGAACGGCGTGATGATCTCCTCGAAGGCCCGCGAGAGCAAGAACTTCGTGGCGATGATGCAGTTCATCGACTGGCTCTGGTATTCCGACGCCGGCCAGGAGTTCGCCAAGTGGGGCGTCGAGGGAACGACGTTCGTCCGGGACGCCGCCGGCAAGCCCAAGCTGGCGCCCGACGTCAACGTCATCGGCCTGAACCCGAAGGCGTCCAAGCATCTGCAGAAGGACTTCGGCTTCTACAACGGCGTGTTCGCCTACGGCGGCAAGCCGGAGCTGGTGCAGGGCTTCTTCTCCCCGGAGGAGCAGGAGTTCCAGAAAGTGCTGAACGCCCGTCCGCCGGTCGCGGTGCCACCGCCGCACCCCCTGACCGACGATGAACGGGAGCAGGCGTCACTGTGGGAGACGCCGCTGCGTGACCACGTCTACCAGGCGACCCTGCAGTTCGCACTCGGCCAGCGCGACTTCTCCCAGTGGGACGCGTACCTCGCCGAGTTGAAGGGCAAGAACATGGACACCTACCTGGCCATGATCAACAAGGCGTACGACAGGTACCAGAAGGACCACGGCTGACCGCCGGCCGGTCCGGTGGTGCCCGTCACGACCGGACCGGCCGAGCACCGTCAGCCGCGCACCGCACCGAAGAGGACCAGATGACGCGCATGACCGTGTCGGCGGATCCGCAGGGCCGACTGTCCGATGCCTGGCGCTTCGCCGTCGGCACCGGCCGCGCGTACCTCGACCTCGGCGCCGAGCCGGGAGAGCACTGATGAGCACCGCGCACGCCTGGCGGCAGTTCGGCGACGGGCCCCTGTCCCGGTTCGCGTCCCGCGTCTACACGCTGCTCGTGATCGAGGTGCTGCTCCTCGTCACCACGCTGCCCGGCCTGCTCCCGCTGCTGCTGCTCGGCCGCGACCCCAGCAACCTGCCGCTGGCCGCGCTCCTGCTGCTGCCGGTCGGTCCGGCGGTCTGCGCCGCCCTGTACGCCCTGCGCCACCAGCGGCCCGACCTGACGGACCTGCGGCCCGCCGCCCTGTTCTGGCGGGGCTACCGGATCAACGTCGGGGGCGCGCTGCGGGTCTGGGCGCCGACGTTGCTGTGGCTGACCGTGCTCGCGCTGAACCTCGCGTACCGGGGCGCGGTCGGCCTCGGGAGGTGGTGGGTGGTGCCGCTGGTCCTGATCGCGGTCGGGGTGACCCTCTGCGCGGCCAACGCGTTGGTGATCACCTCGCTGTTCGAGTTCCGCACCCGCGACGTCCTGCGCCTGGCCGTGCACTTCCTCGTCCGTACCCCCGGGGTCACCGTCGGCAACGCCCTGCTGCTCGCCGCGGCGGCCGGTGTCACCGCGGTCTTCTCCGAGGCGGTCCTGGCGCTGCTCGCCTCGGTCGTGGTCCTGGCGGTCCTGCGCGTCGGCGACCCGATGATCCACCTGATCCGGAAGGAGTTCACCGCATGAGCCTGTCCGCGACCGACGAGGTGCGCTTCGGCCGGGAGGACGCGTGAACGCGCACGAGTCGATGGACCTGGAGGAGCCGGTGTTCGTGGCAGAACCGCCCGACATCGAGCAGCCGCGCGTGTACCCCGCCTGGCTTCCACCGGAGGCCTTCCGGGCGCTCGGCGCGCGCCGCGTCCTCGTGCACGGCGACGGGCTGCTCGTCGACACCGTCCTCGACGAGGTGACGCGCGCCTGCACGCGCTACGGCGGGCGGGTCTGGCATTCCCCCTCCTGGGACGTCGACGCCGACCTGGTGCTCACCCTGCGCGACGCCGACGAGCTGCCCAGCTCCGCGGTCGAGGCGGCGCGGTCGGCGGGGGAGGCGGCGCTCGTCGACCTGGGCGACGGTGCGACGCTCGGCGACGAGGGGTTCCTGCTGGCCCGCGCGGGCGAGGTGACGGTGGTGCTGGCCGACGCGCCCGCCGGCCTGCTGTACGGGCTGTTCCACGTCGTACGGCTCTGCGCGGCGGCGTTCGACCCGGCCCGTCCACCCGAGCTGCACCGGCCCACGCTGCGCCGGCGGATGCTGAACCACTGGGACAACGTGGCCGTGCACCCGGTGATGGGTCAGGTCGAACGGGGGTACGCGGGCGGCTCGATCTTCTGGGCCGGTGGCCGTCCGCGCGGGGATCTGGCTCGGATCCGGGAGTACGGGCGGCTGCTGGCCGCCAGCGGGATCAACGCGATCTCGGTGAACAACGTCAACGTGGGTCGCGTCGAGGCGCTGCTGCTCACCGACCGGCTCGGCGACGTGGCCGAGATCGCGGACGTGCTGCGCCCGTACAACATCCGGGTGCACCTGTCGGTCACCTTCGCCGCGCCGATGGTCCTCGGTGGACTGTCCACCGCCGACCCGTTCGACGACGAGGTACGCGCCTGGTGGGCGGCCACCACCAGGCGGGTGTACGAGCGCATCGACGACTTCGGCGGCTACGTGGTGAAGGCCGACTCGGAGGGGCAACCCGGCCCGTTCACCTACGGGCGCGACCACGCCGACGGCGCGAACCTGCTCGCCGAGGCCCTCGCCCCGTACGGGGGAGTGGTGCACTGGCGGGCGTTCGTCTACAACCACCACCAGGACTGGCGGGACCGCTCCACCGACCGGGCGCGGGCCGCGTACGACCACTTCGCCCCGCTCGACGGGCGGTTCCGCACCAACGTCGTCCTCCAGGTGAAGTTCGGCCCGGTGGACTTCCAGACGCGCGAGCCGGTCTCGCCGGTGCTGGCCGCCATGCCGGCCACCCGGATCGCCGTCGAGCTGCAGGTCACCCAGGAGTACACGGGTCAGCAGCGGCATGTCTGCCACCTCGGGCCGTGCTGGGGCGACGTGCTGCGCTTCGCGCCCTGGGGCCCCGGCGGGCGGACGATCGCCGACGTGGTCACCGGGGAGGCCGGCAAGGGCGGTGGCCTGGTCGCCGTCGCCAACACCGGCGACGACCCCTTCTGGACGGGGCACCCGCTGGCACAGGCCAACCTCTACACGTTCGGCCGGCTCGCCTGGGATCCGCGCCTCGATCCGACGGCGGTCCTCGACGAGTGGATGACGTTGACGTTCCCGCCGTCGGCCACCGCCGAGCCGGAGCTGGTGCGGCGGACGCTGCACGAGATCATGGACGACTCCTGGCGGACGTACGAGCGGTACACCGCCCCGCTGGGCGTCGGCTTCATGGTCCATCCCGGCGACCACTACGGCCCCGACGTCGACGGGTACGAGTACTCGCGGTGGGGCACCTACCACTTCGCCGACCGTGACGGCATCGGCGTGGACCGCAGTCGCGCCTCGGGCACCGGTTTCGCCGGCCAGTACCCGCCCTACTGGGCCGAGGTGTACGAGTCGCCGCGGACCTGCCCGGACGAGCTGCTGCTCTTCTTCCACCACGTCCCGTACACGCACGTCCTGCACAGCGGGTCCACAGTCATCCAGCACATCTACGACACCCACTTCGCTGGCGTCGAGGAGGTGGCGGTGATGCGGCAGCGGTGGCAGACCCTGAACGGGATGATCGATCCGGCCGTGTACGAACGGGTGGCCGAACGCCTCGACGAGCAGGTGCGCTGCGCCGCCGAGTGGCGGGACCAGATCAACTCGTACTTCTTCCGCAAGTCCGGGGTGCCCGACGCGCGGGGGCGGCGCATCCACTGATCCGGCCGGCCCCATCGGGGCGGCCGGAGCACCGGCGCGGTCGCGCTCCCCAGGGGTGTTCGGTTCCGTCCACCAACCGGGTCAC
>NZ_JBEXHY010000093.1:0-20942 GCF_040608295.1 Micromonospora sp. NPDC005197
GCCCTGGCCCGCTCGCGGGTCAGGGCTCGACGTCGATGACCTTGTGCGGGCGCTCGTCGGCGGTGAGACTCATCGGCGGCGCCTCGTCCTGCCGCCGGGGATGGAACCGATTGGCCAGCCGGTGCTCCTCCTTCGGCGGCCGGTCGTTGGCCAGCAGCACGGCCAGCCACGGAATGAGCACCATGCCGAGGGCGCACAGCGGCAGCCAGACCCAGAGCAGTGGGGCGTTCGCGCCGACCAGGATCGCGCCCGCGATGATGCAGGCCACCCGGATGCCCATCATGAGGACGTAGCGGCGTTGACGGCTGGTGAGCTGATCATTCTGGCTGCGCGAGGCATCGGTGATCAGTATCGGCTGGTACGCCTGACGCTTCACCATGGACCTCCTCGAAGGGATTACGCCCCATCCTGTCACCACCGAAGCGTGATCAGCGAAAATTGACCCAGCCCGGTACGTGTTACGCGCGTGGTACGCTGCGCGATGTGGGCAGCAGGTTCAGCTTCACCGATGAGGCGTTGGCCAACCTGAGGGTCTACGACGTCACTCCCGGGGAAGTCTGGGAGGCGCTGCACAGCCCTCGGCGGGTCATCCGCCACCTGGGCGACGACGTGATGGTGGTCTACGCCGCCGCCCGGCGGGGCCGCCGCCTGGCGGTGCTGCTCGCCGAGGCCGACGGCACCGACAACGACTGGGACATCCTCTCCGCCCGCGAGCTGAGCGACGTCGAGTCGAAGCGCTACGACGAGGCCGTGCGGAGAGATCGCCGATGAGGAGGCCGTGACGATGCACCGTAACGACGCGACCAAGCAGTTCCACAGCGGCGACGACCGGCTCGCCGACCTGATCGACGACAGCCCGGCGGTGGACCTGCCCACCCCCGACACCGACGTGCCGATGGTGAGCCGATCGGTGCGGCTGCCGCTGGAGACCTACGAGCGGGTCCGCACCGCCGCCGACGCCCGGGGCATCGGGGTCACCACCCTGATGCGGCAGTGGATCGAGGCCGGCCTGGCCGACCTGGACGACTCCGCCACCGTCTCCCTCGCCGACGTCCGGCGGGCGCTGGCGTCGCTGGCCCACCCGACCGCCGCCTGAGCGTCAGCCCCCCGCAGCCTTCGCCGCCGCCTTCATCTGCTGCTTGTACTCCCGCACCCGGCGCAGCGAATCGGCGTCGGTGACGTCCGCCACCGACCGGTACGCGCCGGGATCGCCGTACCCACCGGCCGCCTCCCGCCAGTCCTGCGGGGTCACCCCGAACCGCTTGCCGAGCAGGGCCACGAAGATCTGCGCCTTCTGCTTGCCGAAGCCGGGCAGCCCGGCGACCCGCCGCAGCAGCTCCGGCCCGTCGGCGACGTCGGCCCAGAGCAGCGCCGCGTCACCGTCGTAGCGTTCCACGAGCACCTGGCAGACCTCCTGCACCCGGGCCGCCATCGCCTTGGGAAACCGGTGCAGCGCGGGCGGCTGGGCGAAGAGCGCGACCAGGGCTTGCGGGTCGTAGCCGGCCAGCTCCGCCGCGTCCAGGTCGTGGCCGAGGCGCTGGGCGAGCACGTACGGCGAGGAGAACGCCTTCTCCATCGGCACCTGCTGATCCAGGGTCATGCCGATGAGCAGGGCCAGCGGACTGCGCTCCAGCAGCCGGTTGGCCTCCGGATCGATGGGAAGAGACAGCGCCATGCTCTGATGATGCCGCACCCGATCGGTACTGCCGGTTGGGTAGGTAGCAATCGGAACGAGGTTCGATAGGGTCTGCGGGCTGGTGTGAACAGACGCGCAGGAGTCGAGCTGCCATGATGGCGAACCAAGTGACGGCTCGACGTGTCTGACGGGGTCAGCGTGAGAGACCGATGGATCTATCACTTCACGCACGTGGACAACATCGAAGCAATCTTCAGTTCAGGCCGGGTCGCGTGCGACATCACTGCACGCGAGGGTCTGACCCGCACCGAGGTCGGCGACCGGGCAATCAAGGAGTCTCGCCGACGACGACCAGTGCTCGCCGGGCCAGGTGGACAGGTGGGTGACTACGTCCCGTTCTACTTTGCTCCCAGATCGCCCATGATGTACCGAATCGCCTGCGATCACCGGGACAGCAAGCCGAATTGCTATCCCGGGGGCGATCGGCCGCTGGTCTACCTCTTGACTACCGTCGGATCTGCGGTCGATGGCGCATCAGGATGGGTCGGGACCGACGGCAACGCCGCCACCGCTACCACGGAGTTCACGGCCGACCTCCGGGCGCTGAACGAGATGGTCGACTGGCCGCTCATGACAGCCGAGCGATGGAACAACACCGCCGAAGACATGGACCGCCAACGCAGGCGACAGGCGGAATTCCTCGTTCATCAGGAGTTGGATACGCGGCTGATCAAGTGGGTTGGTGTTCACGATGATCATCACCGGTCGCGGGCGCTGGCGCTCCTAGCAGGGCATCCACTCACGGAGCGCGTTATCGTCAGGCCCAAGTGGTACTACGGGTACGGAAGGAGGTGAGAAGCATGATCGAAGATGGCCACGGCAACCTGCTCACCGCTGAGGTCGACGCTCTCGTCAACACGGTCAACACGGTGGGTGTAATGGGCAAGGGCATCGCTCTGCAGTTCAAACGGGCATTCCCGGCAAACTTCCGCGCCTACCGAGCTGCCTGCGCAAGGGGTGAGGTTCGCTTGGGCGAGGTCTGGACGTTCGACAACGCCATACTCGGCCACCGGCGATACATCTTGAACTTTCCAACCAAGGGACACTGGCGGGGCAGGTCGCATCTAGAGGACATCGCTGCTGGCCTCCGCTCGCTGGTAGAAGTGGTCAACGAGCGAGGTATCACTTCCGTCGCCATACCCGCCCTAGGCTGCGGCAACGGTGGTTTGCGGTGGAGCGACGTTCGTCCGTTGATTGAGCAGGCAGCCGCTCGTATGCCTAACGTACGCGTCGTGGTCTTCGCTCCGGAAGGAGCTCCAGCGCCTGCCGCCATGCCGAACGCAACGCCAGTCCCCGCCCTGACCCCCCTCCGCGCCGTACTACTGATCGCCATCGCCCGATATCTCGACCGTGCTCGGCTTCAGGAGGTTCGGGAGGGGATCAGCGAGTTGGAGATCCAGAAGCTCGCCTACTTCCTCCAGGTTCTAGGCACACCGCTGAAGTTGGCGTTCAACCGGGGAACCTACGGGCCCTACGCGCCGACCCTTGGCCACGTGCTGGACAGCCTTGAAGGCCACTACCTGTCAGGCATAGGGGACCGGTCTGCACCGGTCACTCAGTTCGCGCCGATCAACCCCCTTCCGCAGAGCGTTGAGGCAGCCGAAACTGCGCTACGAGGCGAAGATGAGATCGTCCGCCGCGTCAACGAGCTGCTTGAGCTGGTCGACAGCTTCGAAACGCCTTACAGTCTCGAACTACTCGCCACGGTGCACTTCGCCTCTATTCAGGCGCCTCCGACAGCCGAACCGGCCGAATTGGCCGATCGAGTGGCGTCTTGGAGTCTGCGCAAGGCACGCATGTTCACCGACAAGCACGTACGGGTGGCCGCAGCCCGGCTCCAGGAGCATGAGCTTCTGCCAGCCTGACAGGAACGAGTCACTTCCTATGGGCAGGGCAGGCTCTGGTCCAGGGTCATGCCGATGAGCAGGGCCAGCGGACTGCGCTCCAGCAGCCGGTTGGCCTCCGGATCGATGGGCAGCACGAGCGTCATACCTGCCATCTTGCCTGGCGCGCCGATTCGGGCGGACACCGACGCTCCGGCAGTCGTCCGGCGGGTGCTGCCGACGCGGGGCGGGGCGAAAGGCAGGATGAGGGCGTGGACGAACACGACATGCTGCTCTCCCCCGCCGGCGTCGACGCGCTGCGGACCGCGCTGACCCGAACGGGGTTCACCAGCCACGGCATCGCCGAGCGGCTGGGCGCGCAGGCCACCGCTGCGGTCTCCCGCAACGACTACCGGGCCGCGCTGCGCGCCACCGAGGACGGCGACCCGCTCGGCACCCTGATCCGGGTGTTCATCTGCGACCAGACCGAGCCGGAGGCCGCGGTGGCTGCCGCGCTGGCGCCGCTGCGCCTTGCGGAGGCGCTGGCGGGCGGGCTGGTCGAGCGGTACGGCGGCGGTCTGCGTGCCGGCGTCGACCTGGAGCCGTACGGCGACGACTGGTGGGTGCTCGCCGACGTGCCGGCCAGCGCCCGGCCGGGTCGTCCGCTGCACGCCGAGCACGTGCTGGGCATCGGCGGCGCCACCCAGACCCTGATCGGCGCGACCGTGCGCCGGCGGGTGGGCAGCGCGCTGGACCTGGGCACCGGCTCCGGCGTCCAGGCCCTGCACCTGGCCACCCACGCCGACACGGTGACCGCCACGGACCTCTCCGAGCGGGCTCTGCGCTTCGCCGCGACCACCGCCGCTCTCAACGGCCAGGACTGGGAGCTGCTGCGGGGTGACCTGGTCGCCCCGGTGGCCGGCCGTCGCTTCGACCTGGTGGTGAGCAACCCACCGTTCGTGGTCGGTCCGGGCACCACCACGCACGTCTACCGCGACTCGGGCCGGGTGGGTGACGCGATCGCCGCCGAACTGGCCTCCGCCGCCCCCGGCCTGCTCACCGAGGGCGGCACCATGCAGTACCTGGCGAACTGGGTGCACGTCGCCGGCGAGGAGTGGGACGAGCGGGTGGCCGGCTGGTTCGCCGGCACCGGCCTGGACGCCTGGGTGATCCAGCGCGAGGTGGCCGACCCGATGGCGTACGTCGACCTGTGGCTCACCGACGTCGGCGAGGGCGCCGACCCGCAGCGGGCGGCCGTCTGGCTGGACTGGTTCGACGCGCACAAGATCGAGGCGATCGGCTTCGGCATCGTGTCTCTGCGCCAGGGTGGGCACGCCGACCCGGTGGTCCGCGTGGAGGACCTGCGTCAGCGGGTCCAGCCGCCGCTGGGCGACCAGATCGGCGCCTGGTTCGACCGCCAGGACTTCCTGCGGGTACGCGACACCGAAGCGCTGCTCGCCGAGCGCTACCGGGCCACCGACGGCCTCCAGCTGCGTCAGGAGGCCACCATGGGCGACGAGGGCTGGGCGGTGGACCGGCAGGTGCTCGCGATGCCGCACGGCCTGCGCTGGACCGAGGAGATCGACCCGCTGGTGCTGGCACTGGTCGGTGGGGCCGACGGCCGGCTGCCGCTGCGCGACCAGCTCGCCCTGCTCGCGGCGGCCCACGACGTCGAACCCGCGGAGATGGCCGAGGCCGCCGGCCCGATCGTCGCGCACCTGGTGGAGCGCGGCTTCATCGAACCGGTGACCACGTGATGCCAGCGATGTGCGCGGTGGCACGCTGATGCGGGCGGTGGTGCAGACCGTCGGGCGGGCCAGCGTGACCGTCGACGGCGAGGTGGTCGGCGCGATCGAGAACGGCCTGCTGGTGCTGCTCGGAGTGACCCACACCGACACCGCGCAGACCGCTCAGACCATGGCGCGCAAGGTGCACGAGCTGCGCATCCTGGACGGTGAACGGTCCGCCGCCGACACCGGCGCGCCGATCCTGCTGGTCAGCCAGTTCACCCTCTACGGCGACGCCCGCAAGGGCCGCCGTCCAAGCTGGACGGCGGCAGCCCCCGCCGAGGTCGCCGAACCCCTGGTGACAGCGGTGGTCGACGCCCTACGCGAACGAGGCGCCAAGGTCGAAACGGGCCGCTTCCGAGCCCACATGCTGGTGGAAAGCCTCAACATAGGCCCCCAAACCCTCCTCCTAGACCTCTAACCCCCGCCCCTCTTCCCGGTGATCAAGAGGTTTGCGTCAGAATCCGGCCCCAAGGTGACGCAAAGCTCTTGATCACCGGGGCAGCCGGGGGTTAGGAGAAGAGGCCTCGGCGGGACAGGGACTGGCGGAGCCAGGTGTCCAGTTCGGCGGTCCAGTCGGTGTTGTCGGCGGTGGCGTGCTCGACCGTGAACCGGCCGAAGGCGTCCCGGCCCTCGGTGAAGACTCCGCCGCGTTTGTCGACCTCCAGCACCACCTGCATCTGTCGCGCGTCGGCGATGAAGGTGACCTCCAACTGGTTGATCGAGCGGGCGTACTGCGGTGCCGGGCTGCACTCGATCTCCTGGTAGAAGGGCAACGTCTGCCGTACGCCGTAGAGGTGTCCACGCTCCACGTCGGCGCGCGCGAACCGGAAGCCCAGCCGCAGCAGCGCCTCCAGCAGCCGCTCCTGGGCGGGCAGCGGGTGCACCGACACGGCGTCCAGGTCACCCGTGTCGACGGCGCGGGCGACCTCCAGCTCGGTCCGCAGCCCCATCGTCATGCCGTGCAGATGCTGCCCGTACAGCTCGGTGACGGGTGTCTCCCAGGGCACGTCGAAGCGGAACGGGAGATCGTGGCGCTGCCCCGGCTCCAGCCGGAACGCACCGGTGACCCGCTGACGGTGGAACTCCTGGGTGGTGTCGTAGTCGTTGCCGCCGCTCTCCACCTCGACCCGGGTGACCAGGCCGAGCGTGACGTCGTCGATGTCGACCTGATGGTCGCCGCCGAGCACCTGGACGTGGCCCTCCAACTGCCCGCCGGGGCGGCAGTTCGGGTTGGCGAGCACCGTCTCGACCGAGGGGCCGCCGACCCCCATCGCCTTCATGAGCCGCTTGAAGACCACACCGTCCTCCATCGTCGGACCACGCCGACCCGGGGCGGCCGACCGTCCGCAACGTAGCCGGGCCGGGCACGCAACCGCCGGGATGACACACCGCGGCAACGATCCGGCCGGATTCCTGTCGGGTGCCCGATCGCCTCACTCCCGTTTCACGCCCTGCCCGCCAAGCTGTGTGTCACACCGGCACCACTGGGCCGGAGACACGGCACAGACGTGGACACGGGGAGAAACAGAGATGGTCCTGCAGATGACGGAACACCGGACGCGCCCGGCCACCAGCACCGAGACCAACGGGGCCGCCGAGGCCCTCGCCGACCTGGACGCCACCGACGAGCGCGGCATCTCCACCGACCTGGTCCGGGCGTACCTGAACGGGATCGGCCGGACGAAGCTGCTGACCGCGGCGCAGGAGGTCGACCTGGCCCGGCGGATCGAGGCCGGCCTGTTCGCCGACGAGAAGCTCGCCACCTGCACCCCGGTCTCCGAGGAGCTGCGGGCCGACCTGGAGCTGATCGTCGTCGAGGGCCGCGCCGCCAAGAACCACCTGTTGGAGGCGAACCTGCGGCTGGTGGTCAGCATCGCCAAGCGCTACACCGGACGCGGGATGGCCTTCCTCGACCTGATCCAGGAGGGCAACCTCGGCCTCATCCGGGCGGTGGAGAAGTTCGACTACGCCAAGGGTTACAAGTTCTCCACGTACGCCACCTGGTGGATCCGGCAGGCGATCACCCGTGCCATGGCCGACCAGGCCCGCACCATCCGCATTCCCGTGCACATGGTCGAGCAGGTCAACCGGATGGTCCGGGCCCGCCGGGAACTGGCGGTGACGCTGGGTCGCGAGCCAGGAGTCGCCGAGGTCGCCCGGGCCCTGGACATCCCCGAGTTCCAGGTCATCGAGCTGATCTCGTACGACCGCGAGCCGGTCAGCCTGGACCAGGCCGTCGGCGACGACGGCGAGAGCGCGCTCGGTGACTTCGTGGCCTCGGTGGACCCGCGCACCGACCCGGGCGAGGGTGCCGCGCAGGGCGAACTGCGCAACGAGGTGAGCATCGTGCTGGCCACGCTGTCGCAGCGGGAGCAGGCGGTCATCCGGCTCCGGTTCGGGCTGGACGACGGTCGGCAGCGCACCCTGGACGAGGTCGGCCGCGAGTTCGGCCTGTCCCGCGAGCGCATCCGGCAGATCGAGAAGGTGACGTTGCTGAAGCTGCGCGCTCCGGAGCGGGCGCAGCGCCTGGAGGCGTACGCCTGCTGACGCACCGGATGAGCAGGGAAGGTCCCGGCGGTTCGCCGGGACCTTTCCTGCTGTCGGGGTGCTTGACTGTGGCGCCGACCGGCTCCGCGACGAGCGAGGAGAGTGCCATGAACTGGACGTTGGAAGTGGTGATCGTGCCGGTCTCCGATCTGGACCGGGCGAAGACGTTCTATGCCGACCAGCTCGGCTTCGCCGTCGACCACGACACGGTGATCAGCGACGACGCCCGCATCGTGCAGTTGACCCCGCCCGGCTCGGGCTGCTCGATCGTGATCGGCAAGGGCGTCGTCCCGGAGATGCCGCCGGGTTCGCTCAAGGGCCTGCAACTGGTGGTGCCCGACCTGAAGCGGGCCCACGCGGAGCTGGTCGCCCGTGGCGTGGAGGTCAGCGACATCCAGGTGGTGGGCCAGAACCCGAGCCCGGTGCCGGACCCGCTGGACAACGTCGGCTTCATCTTCTTCGCCGACCCGGACGGCAACACCTGGGGCGTCCAGCAGATCTCCAGCCGCGCCTGAGCAAGCCGCGGTCAGAGGCGCCGGGGGCCGGTGTCCGGGCGGGCGGCCACCCCGCCCACCCGCACCTGGGCGTGCAGGACCGAGATGCCGTCCGGGCGGGCGAGCACCGGGTTGAGGGTCACCGAGCGCACGCGGGGCTGCTCGTCGGCCAGCTGACCGACCCGCAGCAGCAGGTCGGCCAGCGCCGCCCGGTCCACCGGCGCGGCGCCCCGGTGCCCCCGCAACAGCGGTGCCGCCCGGGGTTCGTCGACCAGCTCGGCGGCGTCGGTGTGGGTCAGCGGCACCGCCCGCCAGGCCCGATCGCCCAGCAGCTCGGTGGCGACCCCGCCGAGGCCGAAGCCGACCACCGGCCCGAACGCCGGATCTTCCACCAGCTCCACCACGCAGGCCACACCGGGCGGGACCATCGGCTGCACCAGCACGTCCGCGCCGAAGCCGGCGGCCATGTCGGCGTACGCGCGGCGGACGCTCGCCTCGTCGGGCAGATCGAGGCGGACCGCGCCCAGGTCGAGCCGGTGTCGCAGCCCCGCGGCGGCGGCCTTGAGCGCCACCGGGTAACCCACCCGCGCCGCCGCGTCGACCGCCGCGTCGACCGAGTCCACGGGCACCGACGCGACGGTCTCGATGCCGTACGCGGCCAGCAGCGCCTCCGCGTCGGTGCCGTCGCCGCGCAGCGCGGCCGCTGCGGCGTCCCGGTCGATCCCGGGCAGCTCGGGCGCGACCCCGGGTGGGCGGCGCAGCCACTCGGCGTACCGGTGTACCCGGGCGAGCGCCCGGACGGCCTCCTCCACGCCGGCGTACGCCGGCACCCCGGCCGGCAATCGACCGACCAGGAACGTCGCCACGGTCGGCTTGCCCAGGGCGAGGGCGGCCGGCAGCGCGGCGGTGACATCGGCGTCCACCTCGGTGCGTTGACCGGGCAGGGGCGGGGCGAAGACCACGACGAGCGCGTCCACCCGGTCGTCGGCGGCCGTCTCGGCGAGGGCGGCGGCGAACTCGTCGGCGCCGGCGCTCGGCGCGACGTCGCGCGGGTAGCCCTCGGCGACGGTCAAGCCCTGCCCGACACAGGCCGTGGCGGCCAGGCCGGTCAGCGCCGACGAGTTGCCGACCACGCCGACCCGGCCGCCGGCCGGCAGCGGCTGGTTGGCCAGCAACACCCCCACGTCGAGCAGCTCCGGCACGGTGTCCACCCGGATCACCCCGGACTGGGCGAACAGCGCGGCCACCGCCACCTCGTCCGGGCCGGCGGTGTCGCCCACACCGGCCGGGCGGGCCGGCGAGGCAAGCGCCACGACCGGTTTCGCCCGGCCGATCCGCCGGGCCAGCCGGGCGAACTTGCGCGGATTGCCGAACGTCTCCAGATACAACATGATCACGTCGGTGCCCGGGTCGTCCTGCCAGTACTGCAGCAGGTCGTTGCCCGACACGTCGGCCCGATTGCCGGCCGACACGAAGCTGGACAGCCCGAGGCCACGCCGGTCCGCCTCGGCGAGCAGCGCCACCCCGAACGCGCCGGACTGGCTGAAGATGCCGACCCGACCGGCCGGCGGCAGCGCCGGGGCGAGGGTGGCGTTGAGGCGTACCGTCGGGTCGGTGTTGGCCACGCCCAGGCAGTTCGGGCCCACCACGCGCATCCCGGCGGCGTGCGCCGCGCGGACCAGCGCACGTTGCCTGGCCGCGCCCTCCGGGCCGGCCTCGGCGAAGCCGGCCGAGATCACGACCAGGCCGTGCACCCCGGCGGCGGCCGCGTCCGCGACCACCGCGGTCGCCGCCTCCGGCGGGACCGCCACCACCGCCAGGTCCACCGCGACCCCGGCGTCGACCGCCGAGGGGTACGCGGGCAGCCCCGCCACCGTCGACGCGCTCGGGTGCACCGGCACCACCGCGCCGGTGAACCCGCCGTCGCGCAGGTGCCCGAGCACGGCCGCGCCGACGCCCTGGCCGGTGGCGCTCGCGCCGTAGACGGCGATGCCTCGCGGGGCGAGCAGCCGGGCGATCGAGCGGGCCTCGGTGCGGTGCTCCCGGCCGCGCTGCACCTCCAGGGTCGCCTCCGTCGGGGCGATCGGGAAGCTCAGGTGCACCACCCCGTCGGCGTACGCGCGCTGCACCTGGTAGCCGAAGTCGGAGAAGACCCGCAGCATCGTTCCGTTGGCCGGCAGCACCTCGGCGACGAAGCTCAGGATGCCGTTGCGCCGCGCGGCGTCGGCCAGGTGCTCCATCAGCACCGGGCCGATGCCCCGGCCCTGGAAGGCGTCCTCGACCACGAAGGCGACCTCCGCCTCCGGCGCCTGCGGGCCGAGCCGCTCGTACCGGCCGACGGCGACGAGCCGGTCCCCGGCCAGCACCACGAACGCCTCCCGGTCGTGGTGGTCGACCGTGACGAACCGGATCAGATCCCGCTCCGGGATGCGCGGGTACGGCGAGAAGTAGCGCAGGTAGCGGGTGCGCTCGGAGAACCGGCTGTGCATGGCCACGATCGCCGGCGCGTCGTCCGGCCTGATCGGTCGCAACTGGACGGTGCTGCCGTCGCTGAGCAGCACGTCCACCGGCTGGTCCACGGTCGTCACAGGAAACGGCCCGGCTCAGTCCCGCGGGTCGTACGGGTCGAGCCCGAGCAGCGGGAAGACGGTCTTGCGAGTCGCCGCGATCGCCCGGTCCACCGCGTTCGGCTCGCCCGTCGGCTGCCACGGCTCGTACGACGGGTCCGCGTCGTCGGTCATCCGCAGCGGAATCTCCCGGCCCGGCCGACGGGCCGCGGCCAGCTCACGCCAGCCCGGCGGGGTGAGCGTCGCCGGGTCGATCGGGTCACCGGTCGCCACGGCCAACAGGTGGCTCCAGGCTCGGGGCACGACCTCGACCAGCGCGTACCCGCCGCCGCCGGTGGCCACCCAGCGGCCCTCGCACAGCTCGTCGGCGAGCGCCCGCAACGCCAGGTAGGTCGCGCGCTGCCCGTCCACCGTGAGGTTCAGGTCGGCCAGCGGATCCAGTCGGTGCCCGTCCGCGCCGCACTGGCTCACCAGCACCTGCGGCCGGAACGCGCGCAGCACCGACGGCACGATCGCGTGGAACGCCCGCTGCCAGCCGGTGTCGTCGACGCCGGGCGGCAGCGGCATGTTCACCGCGCTGCCCTGCGCGCCCGGCCCGCCGGTCTCGTCCGGGAAGCCGGTGCCCGGAAAGAGCGCGAGCGGCGTCTCGTGCAGGCTGACCGTGAGCACCCGGGGGTCGTCCCAGAAGATCTGCTGCACCCCGTCGCCGTGGTGCACGTCCACGTCGACGTACGCGATGCGCTCGGCGCCCAGATCCAGCAGGCGGGCGATGGCCACCGCCGGGTCGTTGTAGACGCAGAAGCCGGACGCGCGGGCGGGAATCGCGTGGTGCAGCCCACCGGCCACGTTCACGGCCCGGCGGGCGTCACCGCGCCAGACCGCCTCGGCCGCGGCCACGGTCGCGCCGGCGATCAACGCGCTGGACTCGTGCATCCCCTCGAAGACCGGATTGTCGGAGGTGCCCAGCCCGTACCCGGCGAACAGCGGGTCACGCGGCGCGGCCCGCACCGCAGCCAGGTAGGCCGGGTGGTGCACGCGGGTGAGCAGGGCGTCGTCGGCGGGCTCCGGCTTGACCACGCGCACCCCGGGACGATCCAGGATGCCCAGCTCCCGGGCGAGCGCGACGGTCAGCTCCACCCGGACCGGGTCGAGCGGATGGTCACCCATGTCGTAGGCGAGCAGCGAGGGGTCCCACACCACTACCGTGTCGTCGGACATGACCTCATCGTCGCACGAGGACCGTCGTCGGCCCACCGCACGCGCTGGTCAGCGGCCGGGTGTCGGCCCGGAGGCGACCGGCCGGGCCGGGTCGGCGACCCAGTTGCTCCACGAACCCACGTAGAGCGCGGCGTCCGTGCGGCCGGCCAGGTGCAGCGCGAGGACCGCCTGCGCGGCGGTCACCCCGGAGCCGCAGTACGCCCCGACCGTCCGCGCCCCGGTCGCGCCGACCGCGGCGAACCGCTCGCGCAGCACGTCGGCGGCCGGGAAGCGCCCGTCTGCGCCCACGTACTCGCCGGCGGGCAGGTTGGCCGCGCCGGGCACGTGACCGGCGACCGGGTCGATCGGCTCGACCTCGCCGGCGTAGCGGGGCGCCGCGCGCACGTCGAGCAGCACGGCGTCGTCGGCGGCAGCCAGCGCGGCGGCCTGCCCGGCATCCAGCACCGGAAGATCACCGGGGCGCACCTCGACGTCGCCGTCGGCCGGGGCGGGCGCGGTGGTGGAGACCCGTCGTCCGGCGGCGACCCAGGCCGGGAAGCCACCGTGCAGCAGGCGCACCGGCCGGTGCCCGGCCCAGCGCAACGTCCACCAGGCGCGCGCGGCGGCCAGGCCGTCACCGCCGTCGTACACCACCACGGGGTGACCGGCGCGGACGCCGGCGGCCCGCAGCGCGGCCTGTAGCGCGCCCGGATCGGGCAGCGGGTGCCGGCCGCCGACCCCGGGCGGCCCGCACAGCGCGGTGTCCAAATCGACGAAGACCGCGCCGGGCAGGTGACCGGCCAGGTAGTCGTCGTGGCCGGGCGGGCCGGTGAGCCGCCAGCGGACGTCGAGCAGGGTGGGCGGGTCGGCGTGGTCGAGTTCGGCGGCGAGCTGATCGACCTCGACAAGCAACTCCTCGGTACCGGACATGGCGACCATCCAACACCATCCGGATCACCACCACGCGATTCGGCGGCGGTCGCTCGCCGCGCGGCGGGGTAGCATCGAGCATCGGAGGGCCGCTTACCTTATGAAGTCTCACGATCTGGTCGACACCACTGATCGCGAAGCTACCTTCGCTACCTTCGGACAAAGGGGGCGAAAGTGAAGAGCCATGATCTAGTGGACACGACCGAGATGTACCTGCGCACCATCCTCGAGCTGGAAGAGGAGGGGGTGCCGCCGCTGCGCGCCCGGATCGCCGAGCGCCTCAAGCAGAGCGGCCCCACCGTCAGCCAGACCGTGGCCCGGATGGAGCGCGACGGCCTGCTCACCGTGGAGGGCGACCGGCACCTGACGCTCACCGCGCTCGGCCGGGGCAGCGCCGTCTCCGTGATGCGCAAGCACCGCCTCGCCGAGTTGCTGCTGGTCAACGTCATCGGGATGCCCTACGAGGAGGCCCACGAGGAGGCCTGCCGCTGGGAGCACGTGATGAGCGACGCCGTCGAGAAGCGGGTGTACGACCTGCTCAACCGGCCGACTCGCTCGCCGTACGGCAACCCGATCCCGGGTCTGGAGGAGCTGGGCTCCCCCGAGGCCCAGGCCAGCGAGGCCGGCGAGGGCGAGCGCAACCTGGCCTTCCCCGGGCTGTCCGGGCCGGTCGTGGTCCGCCGGATCTGCGAAAGCGTGCAGACCGACGCCGACGTGCTGCGCCAGCTGCACGCTGCCGGCGTCGACCCGGGTGCCACGGTGACCGTGGCGCAGGAGCGCGACGGGGTGTCGATCGACCGCTCCGGCGACCGGGTGCGGCTCCCCCGCGAGGTCGCCTCCCGGGTCTTCGTCGCGGCCAGCTAACCGACCTCGGGCGTCACAGCGCCCGCGTGTCCACCTTCTTGGCCAGCCCGACCAGGTCTCCGGCCAGCTTGTCGGCGGCCGCGCGGTCGGCGGCACGGGCGCCCGTCCAGGTCAGCGTGGCCAGGCGCCCGTCGGTGCCCAGCCAGCCGACCTCGGCGACCGGGCCGTGCCCGCCGGTCGCGGCGGTGGTACGCCGGTACGCCTGCTGACCCAGCCCGGTCACCTTCGCCGCCTTGTCGGGCATCACGTCCGCGCCGAAGGTCGTCTTGTCGATGGTGGTCTCGGACACACTGAGCATCAGCTCCGGCAGCGCCGCGCGCTCGGCCCGGACCACGCACGTGTGCGTGTCACCCCGCTCGCTGGCCGCCGCCACGTCGAAGCGCACCTTGACGAGCTGCTCGATCACCGCGAAGTCCAACAGCCGGCAGGCACCCCCTGAGGAGGCCGCCGACACGTCCAAGGCGACCGGCGCCTGCGGCGGCACCGCCACCGGCTCGGCCTCGGCGGCACAGCCGCTCAGCAGCAGGCCCGCCAGCCCGGCGACCACGATCCGCCCGCGCACGCTCCACCCTCTCGCCGACCGACGGCGGAGGGGGCCCCGCCGGATGTCCGTCGGACACCGTACGGGGTGTGCGGGTCGGGCGGAAGTCCTCGTGCACGCCTATTCCGACGGTGGATCGTCCACGTACGGGCAGTGCCGGCAGCCCCGGCCGCAGCACGTGCCGCGGCGGGCGAGGAAGCCGGCGCTGAGCACGAAGAGCCCCGTCGCCGGGTCGGGGTAACCGGCTTCACCGGCGGCCAGCGCGGCGGCGTGCGCGGCGAGGATCCGGGCCCGCTCGGGGTGCTCGGACGGCAGCCGGGACGGGTGCGGCTCGGCGAGCGGTCGATCCGCCAGGGGTCGTCGCTCTCCGCTCACCCGCAGCAGTCTAGGGAGGACCCGTCGGCGGTGGCCCAGCCGTGCCGGGCGGGCGGAATTGCGGTGCCGGGTGGGGTGGCGCCTCGGTAGAGTCCGCGGGCCGCCGGCCGGCGGCGCCTACCCGCACGGACAGGCAGCGGCGACGGTGAGTCAGCAGGTGCAGCGGTCCCCGGCTGTCGAGGCGGTCGAGGCGGGGGCGACCCCGTCGCTGTGGCGCAGCCGGAACTTCCTGCTGCTCTGGGGCGGTCAGACGGTCAGCGAGCTGGGCACGCGGATCGCCAATGTCGCAGTGCCGCTGCTCGCCGCCGACACCCTGCACGCCAGCGTGTTCCAGGTCTCCCTGCTGACCGTCCTGGCCTGGCTGCCGTACCTGCTGTTCTCGCTGCCGGCGGGCATCGTCGCCGACCGGCTCGACCAGCGGCGGCTGATGATCGCGTGCGACCTGGGTCGGGCCGCGCTCCTGCTGTCCCTGCCGGTGGCCGCGCTGGTCGGCCACCTCACCCTGCCCTTCCTGTACGCGGTGGTCGGGCTCGGTGGCGTGCTCACCGTGCTGTTCACCGTGGCGTACAAGACTCTGCTGCCCCGGCTGGTGCCGGCGGACCTGCTGGTGGACGGCAACGCCAAGTTGACCATCAGCCAGGACGCCGCCGAACTGGTCGGCCCGACGGTCAGCGGCGCGTTGATCGGGCTGGTCGGCGCCGCCCGCACCTTCCTGGCCAACGGGTTCGCCTTCCTGGTCAGCGCGCTGACGCTGATCCTGATCCGGCAGCCACCGGTACGCCGCGAGCCGGCTCCCCGCGTACCCCTGCGGGTGGAGTTGACCGACGGGCTCGGCTTCATCCGGCGGCAGCCGATCCTGGTCAGCATCCTGGCCTGTACGACGTGGTCGAACTTCTGGGTGATGGCGTCCGCCTCGATCGAGGTGACCTTCCTGGTGCGGGAGCTGCACGCCGCGCCGGTGCAGGTGGGTCTGGTCTTCTCCGTCAGCGCCGTCGGCGGGCTGGTGGTGGGGGTGCTGGCCGCCCGGCTGTCGGCGTGGCTCGGCTCGGCCCGGGTGATCTGGGTGGCGATGACCGCGCCGGGCCCGTTCTATCTGCTGATGCCGTTGGCCCGACCCGGCTGGGGACTGCTGCTCTACGGTGTCGGGCTGGCCGCGTTCTCGGCCAACGCGGTGCTGTTCAACGTGGCGTCGATGTCGTACCGGCAGCGGATCACCCCGCCGGCGATCCTCGGCCGGGTCAACGCGGCGTTCCTCTGGATCTGCTTCGGGGTGATCCCGCTGGGCGCGCTGACCGGCGGCGCGCTCGGCACCACGCTGGGGCTGCGCGGCGCGCTCTGGGTGTGCGTGCTGGGCACCTGGGCGGCCTGCCTGTTCGTGGTCTGCTCGCCGCTGCGCCGGATGCGGGACACGCCGGCGGACGTCGGCGTCTGAGAGGGTGGGGCATGCCCACCTTCGCCGCCTGGGACGGCACCACGCTCGCGTATCGGAGTCTCGGCGGGGGCGACCCGCTGATCTGCCTGCCGGGCGGGCCGATGCGCGACTCGGCGTACCTCGGTGACCTGGGCGGCCTGTCCTCGCATCGGAGCCTGGTTCGGCTGGACCTGCGCGGCACCGGCCGGTCGGCGGTGCCGTCGGACGCCTCCTCGTACCGGTGCGACCGCCTGGTCGCCGACGTCGAGGCGCTACGCGTGCACCTGGGGCTCGCCCGGCTGGACCTGCTCGGGCACTCCGCCGGCGCGAACGTGGCGCTGCAGTACGCGGCCCGACACCCCGACCGCGTGGGCCGGCTCGCGCTGATCACGCCGAGCACCCGGGCCGTGGGGCTGGAGGCGACCGCCGCTCTGCGCCAGGAGGTCACCCGGGCCCGCGCCGATGAGCGGTGGTACCCGGAGGCCGCCTCGGCGCTGGAGTCCATGGTGACCGGACGGGCCACCGGCGACGCCTGGCAGGCGATCGCGCCGTTCTTCTACGGCCGGTGGGACACGGCGGCCCGCGCGCACCAGGCGGTCGAGGCCGCCCAGCGCAACCAGGAGGCCGCCCGGATGTTCGGCGCCGACGGCGCTTTCGACCCGCCGGCCACCCGCGCCGCGCTCGCCGCCCACCCACGCCCGGTGCTGCTGCTCGCCGGTGAGCTGGATCTCGGTGCCCCGCCGGGCCTGGTTGCCCAGCTCGCGGAGCTGATGCCCGGCGCCGAGCTGGTCGTACAGCCCGGCGCGGGGCACTACCCGTGGCTGGACGACGCCGACCGGTTCACCGCCACCGTCTCGGCGTTCCTGCGCTGATGCGGTGGCTTGAGTCTCCACCGGGGGGAGACGCGAGGGTGGGGGCATGAGCGGTGACGAGCGGTACACGATCGGCGACCTGGCCCGACGCACCGGGCTGAGCGTCAAGACCATCCGGTACTACGCCGACAGCGGGATCGTGCCGCCGACCGACCGGAGCCCGGCCGGCTACCGCCAGTACGGCCCGGAGGCCGTCGCGCGACTGGAACTGGTCCGGACGCTGCGCGACCTGGGCGTCGAACTGGCCTCCATCCGTCGGGTGGTGGACCGCGAGGTGCCCCTGCACGAGGTGGCCGCCGCGCACGCCGAGGCGCTGGCGGTGCAGATCCGGGTGCTGCGGCTGCGCCAGGCCGTGCTGACCGTCGCGGCGAGGCGGGAGGCGGGCCCGTCCGAGGTGGACGACCTGCACCGGTTGGCCCAGCTCACCGCCCACGAACGGGGGCAACTGGTGGACGACTTCCTGGACAGCGTCTTCACCGGCGACCCGCCGACGTACCCGGGCGTGCTCGTCTCGATGACGCCGGACCTGCCCGACGACCCCACCGCCGAGCAGGTGCAGGCGTGGGTGGAGTTGGCCGACCTGTGCCGGGACCCTGCCTTCCGGGCGAGCATGCGGCGGCTCGCTCGCCAGCACGCCGCCGACAACGACGTGCCCGGGCTGCCCCGCCCGGACGCCGTCGCCATGGTCCGGGACGGGGTGGCCAACGCCCTGGCCACCGGTCTCGATCCGGCCGGACCCGAGGCCGAGCCGGTGGTCGCGGCGGTCACCGACCGGTACGCCCGCCTGCACGGCCTCCCCGACGACGCCGACCTGCGCCAGCGGTTGCTCGACCGCCTGGTGCTGGCCAATGACCCTCGCCGGGACCGTTACCTCGACCTGCTGTCGGTGATCAACGGCTGGTCGGGCGGTGGCGCGGTCGCGCCGGCGGCGGACTGGTTCATCCGTGCCCTGCGCGCCCGGACGCCCGCGCGGAACCGCTGAACCGGCCGGGTCGGCGTCGGAACGTCAGGCGAACCAGGTCAGCGCCTGGCCGTGCCCCCGGGCCCAGGCCAGCGGCTTGCCGTCCAGCGCGAGGACGTTGTGCAGCGCCGCGTCCGGCGAGTCGGGCAGCCCGTCGTAGGGCAGCACCTCCGGGGCCTCGTTGGCGATCCAGTGCCCCGGCAGCTCACGCACCAGCCGGACGAACGCCTCCCGACGGGCGACGGGCACCTGGTAGAGCACCGAGGTGTGGAAGATGACAAGCGTCGCGCCGGCCGGGGCCCGCGCGGCCAGCGCCGGCAGGTCGTCCACCAGGTCGCCGCGGATCAGCAATGGCGGATCGGCCGCAGCGACCGCCGCGGCGGCGCGCAGACGGGCCCGCCGGTGCGCGTGCTCCGGCCAGATCAGGGCGTCCAACCACGACACCGCGTCCGCGTCGGTCACGTCGAGCGGGTTCAGGTCCAGGCCGGCCCGCCACACCACCTGGGGTACGCGCTCAGGCGGCACGAATCCGCTGGCCGCGCACTCCAGGACCGGCTCGCCGGACCCGATCCGGTGCTCCCCGTAGCGGTAGGCGTACCGGTCGGGGTAGAGGCAGAGCCCGGCGGACGCGCCGACCTCCAGCAGGGCCAGGGGCTGCGGCAGCGCGGCGAGCACCGGCAGCAGGACGGCGCAGCGGCCGGCCTCGTTCGTCTGGGTGGCGCGCGCACGCATCTGCGCCTCGATCGCCGGCCAGTGGGTGAGCGTGTAGTCGTGGAACGCGCCCGGGTCGTCGACCGGGCCACCGAGCCAGCGGACGACGCCGAACAGCAGATTCGGCTGTCGCTTGGCCGGCGGAAGCGCGTCGAGGAGGGCGAGCAGGTCGTCGTCGTGGGCGACGGCGTCGGACAGTCGCTCGTACGTCGGTGAGACCCCGTGCGCCTCGCGGCGCGCGAACTCGACGTACGCCTCTGCGGTTGTCATGCCCTCATCGTCGCAGCCCATTCCTCGGTGGGTCAGCCCCCGTGCCTGTGCGCTGACCCACCGGCCTTCTCGAGCCCGGCACCGCTCAGGGCAGCTGGCCCGGTCGGTCGACGATGGCGATGCGCAGTAGCGCGACAGCGTTGTACAGGGATTCCTTGCCGTCACGCACCACGGAGTTGCGGGTGCCGAGGTAGACATGGGAGTCCCGATCGAAGATGAGGTCCAGGTTTCCACCGATCACCCCGGGCATCCGAATCGCCACCCCATGGCGGCCGGCGGCGTCCACCACGTCACCCGAGATGACGACCGCTCCGGGTTGCCGTGCCAGCAGTTCGAACAGCGCCGCGAGCGCTCGGGGTGGCACGTATCCGTCGAGCATCGACCACGCGGTGGTGTACGCCATGCTCTCGTCCCCGTAGACGGCCTCCTCATCGGCGCCTTCGGGTAGATGCAGGTCGACCGGGTGCGCCCGAAGGTAGCGCAGCAGCTCGTCCGGATCGGTGGGTAGGTCGCCGTGGTACGCGGGCGGCTGGAACGCGTCGAGCTCGTTGTCGGGATCGGCGGGATCGTCGATGCGGAGCACCTTCAGTTGGCTCCACCCGTTCGGATCGGTCTCCGGTCGATACCGTGCCTGCGTATAGGCGACGCCACCGGCCGACTGCCACAGTTGGTTCCGAATCGTCCGGTACGGACCGCTGTTCGGCAGCTCCCGTATCGTCGCCAGGGACTCCGTGAAGACGTACTGGTCGGGGCGGGCGGTGAGCTCCGGCTGCTGCCGGGCGACGTCGGCCGCCAGGTGGAAGACCTCCGACGCGGTGGCCGTGGGCGGCGACTGATCGCCCATCTTCATGGTCTGGACCGCCAGCGCACCGGCGGTCAGCGTCACCGCCATCCCGACCGCTCCGGCGAGACGCCAACCGCGCAGGAACGGGGTACGGCGCCCGGCCGGACGGCCCGCCGACGCCAGCTCGGCCCGTTGGGCAACGTGTGCGCTCAGGTCCCTGAGAAGCTGCTCCTCGAAACCCTGCGGCGACCGTTCAGTCGTGTTCATCGTCAGCTCCGTCTCATCTCAGGCGAGGGTGGCGGCCGGGTGGGCGAGCACGGCGCGGACGACGCGACGGGCACGATGCAGGCGGACCCGAGCGGCGACCGGCGACATCCCGAGCACGGTCGCCGCCTCGGCGACGGTGAGGCCGTCCACGGCGACGAGTTCGACAAGCGTGCGGGTGCCCTCGGGTAGCTCGCTCAATGCTCGATAGGTGCGGCGGGCCGCCGACTCGGCGTCGATCCGCTCCTCGATGCGGGCGATGTCATCGGGGCCCAGGTCCCGTCGTCCCGCCAGTCGGCCCGTCACCCGCAGCCGTTGGGCCGCCCGACGTCGCTCGTCGCCGATGACGTTGCGGGCCACCCCGAACAGCCAGCCGATCTGGCTGCCCCGGTCCGGCCGGTAGCCGGCCGCCGATTCGATCACCGCCAGGAACACGTCGGCGGTCAGGTCGGCAGCGAGGTGTGGGTCGTCGACCCGCCGCGCCACGAACCGACCCACCGCCTCCAGGTGCCGCCGGTAGAAGGCCGCGAAGGCCACCGGATCGGCCCCGATGCCGGAGATGTCACCCTCCGCTCCGCCAGGCTCATTCACAGGCCGTCCTCTCTCGTAGCCGCTACACCCCTTCTTCGTCAGACGGAGCGCGGGTGTTACCGAGCCATCCGGCACGTAGGTCGAGGCAGCTCATCGTCGGTTGATCCGGGGGCCTCCCTTCGCCGCCGGGAGATCTCCTCCAGCTGCGGGACGTGGGTACAGACGTGTCCGCCAGTGCCATGGTCGGCGTGACTCACCAGGATTGCTGAACGAGTCAGCCGGCGGACCTACCCGAGCAGTGCCGCCGCCGCGGC
>NZ_JBEXHY010000094.1:0-3912 GCF_040608295.1 Micromonospora sp. NPDC005197
ATGAAGTTATTGCCGACCGTATCGGCGCGTCGTGGCAATAACTTCATGATCGACGCGGTGCTCCGACCGGGCGGCCCCGTTCGACGCCGGAGTGGGGTGGGGGCTGGGCCGGGCAGGTGGATAGGGTTGGTGGGGAAGGGAGTCTGCTGGTGAGGGTTTTGGCGGCGATGTCGGGCGGGGTGGACTCGGCCGTGGCGGCGGCACGGGCGGTGGCGGCCGGGCATGATGTGACCGGCGTGCACCTGGCGCTGGCCCGAAACCCGCAGACGTACCGGACCGGGGCGCGCGGCTGCTGCACCCTGGAGGACTCCCGGGACGCCCGCCGGGCCGCCGACGTGATCGGCATCCCGTTCTACGTGTGGGACATGGCCGACCGTTTCCACGAGGACGTGGTCGACGACTTCGTGGCCGAGTACGCCGCGGGTCGTACGCCGAATCCGTGCCTGCGCTGCAACGAGAAGATCAAGTTCGCGGCGGTGCTGGACCGGGCGGTGGCCCTGGGCTTCGACGCGGTGGTCACCGGCCACCACGCCCGGCTCGGCCCGGACGGGCTGCTGCGCCGCAGCGTCGACGTGGCCAAGGACCAGTCGTACGTGCTGGCGGTCCTCACCCGCGAGCAGCTGGACCGGTCAATGTTCCCGCTCGGCGACTCGACGAAGGCGCAGGTCCGCGCGGAGGCCGCCGAGCGTGGCCTGGCGGTGGCCGACAAGCCGGACTCCCACGACATCTGCTTCATCGCCGACGGCGACACCCGCGGCTTCCTCGCCGGCCGGCTCGGCGAGGCGCCCGGCGACGTCGTCGACGCGAGCACCGGCGCGGTGGTCGGCAGTCACACCGGCGCGTACGCCTACACGGTGGGGCAGCGTCGCGGTCTGCACCTGGACCGACCCGCCCCCGACGGTCGGCCGCGCTACGTGCTCTCCATCACGCCCAAGACCAACACGGTGACGGTCGGTCCGGCCGAGGCGCTGGAGGTGTCGACGGTGCGGGCCACCCGCCCGGTGTGGACCGGTGGCCCCCGTCCGGCCGCTCCGGTCGAGTGCGAGGTGCAGTTGCGCGCGCACGGTGACGTGGTGCCGGCGACCGTCGACCTCGACGGCGACACGCTGCACGCCGAGCTGCGTCGACCGGTCCGCGGTGTGGCCGCCGGTCAGGCCGTGGTGGCGTACCGTCCGGACCCGGCCGGCGACATCGTCCTCGGCTCCGCGACCATCACCGGCTGACCGGGCGATCTGCGCGTGGTCGCCGAGCGGCCGGCGCGTCCAGCGGGATAGCCTTCGGCCGTGACAGATCAGGCGTGGCCCTGGCCGGCCGGCGCGGCGACCGGTATCGGCTCGCTGCCCGGCACCGACATCGCCGAGGCCCAGCGGGTCGTCCTCGGTGAGCTTCCCGAGCTGCCGCACCTGCCCGAGCTGCCGGCACGCGGCCCCGGGGCCGACCTGATCGGCCGCAGCGCCGGGCTGCTGGTGGAGCTGCCCGTCGAGCTGTACGCCGGGCGTTGGCGGGTCGCCCCCCGCCCCGGCCGCGACCTGCGCCGGGCCCGGGACCTGATGGAACGCGACCTGGACCAGCTCGCCGAGCAGGCCGAGGGGTACGCCGGCCCGATCAAGGTGCAGGCCGCTGGCCCCCTCACCCTGGCCGCTTCGCTGGAACTGCCGATCGGCGGCCGGCTGCTGCGTGACCCCGGCGCGGTCCTCGACCTCACCGGCTCCCTCGCCGAAGGGCTGCGCGGGCACGTCGCGGCGGTCGCCCGGCGGCTGCCCGGGGCCTCGGTCCTGCTGCAACTCGACGAGCCGTCGCTGCCGACCGTGCTGGCCGGGCGGGTGCCCACCGAGAGCGGGCTGGGCGCGTACCGGGCGGTGGAGTCCGCGGACGCGGCCGCTCTGCTGCGTACGGTCGTCGACGCGGTGGGCGTACCCACTGTGGTGCACTGCTGCGCCCCGCAGGTGCCGCTGGAGCTGATCCGTTCCACCGGCGCCGTCGCGGTCGCCCTCGACCTCGACCTGGTCACCGACCTGGACCCGCTGGGCGAGGCCATCGACGCGGGCCTCGGGCTGCTGGCCGGCGCCGCGCCGACCCGGCAGCCGTCGGCCGGTGGCGCACCGACCTCCGCGCAGATCGCCGATCGGGTACGCCAGATCTGGGACCGCCTCGGCTTTCCCCGTCGGCAGCTCGCCGAGCAGGTGGTCGTCACCCCGGCGTGCGGCCTGGCCGGAGCCACTCCCCAGTACGCCCGGGCGGTGCTCGCGGCCTGCCGGGACGCCGGTCGCCGGTTCACCGAGGAGTGACGTTTTTCTGTCGTACCCGGTGGGCAGGATGACGGTCATGATTGGACAGCTACGTTCAGTGGTGATCGACTGCCCCGATCCGCGGGCGCTGGCCGCGTTCTACTCCGAGCTGCTCGGCATCCCCCTGGTCGAGGGTGAGGGCGAGCCCGATGACGAGTGGGTGGTGCTGGGCGGCCCGCCCGGGCACCAGCCCCGCCTGGCGTTCCAGCGGGCGCTCAACCTGCGTCCGCCGGCCTGGCCGGACCCGGAGCGTCCGCAGCAGTTCCACCTGGACGTGACGGTGGACGACATCGACAGCGCGGAGAAGGCGGCGCTCGCGCTCGGTGCCCGGCGGCTGCCCGGCGAGGGCGAGGGTTTCCGGGTCTACGCCGACCCGGCCGGCCACCCGTTCTGCCTCTGCTGGGACTGAGCATGGCGTGGGTTGCGGCGGCCCGGCATCATGGCCGCCGTGATCCACTCCTCTCCGCTGCGCGCCTCCGGTTCGCTCTTCGGCCTCGCCTACGGTGACGCCCTGGGCAAGCCCACCGAGTTCCTGACCGTCGCCGAGATCCAGCGCCGCTACGGCCCGACCGGCCCGCGTGAGCTGACCGGCGAGCCGGCGCTGGTCACGGACGACACCCAGATGGCGCTGGCGGTGGGCTGGGCGCTGCACGAGGCGCCGTCGCTGACTCCGGAGGTGGTGGAGCCGCTGCTGCGACGGCGTTTCGTGGCCTGGTCGGTCAGCCCGGACAACAACCGCGCCCCCGGGATGACCTGCCTGCGCGCCTGCGCCGACCTGGCCCGAGGGCTGCCCTGGCAGGAGGCGACGATCGCCGACTCGAAGGGCTGCGGCGCCAACATGCGCGTGACGCCGGTGGGGTTGCTGGACGCCGACCTCGACACGCTGGCCGGGCTGGCCCAGTTGCAGGCCGGACTGACCCACGGCCACCCGACCGGGTTGGCCGCCAGCGAACTCACCGCGTACGCGGTCTTCGCCGTGCGTGGGGGCGTCCCGCTGGCGGAGCTTCCCGCGATTCTCACCGAGCGGGCGCGGTCCCAGCACCGCGTCTACCGCCGCGAGTGGCTGGGCGATCTCTGGCAGCGCCCGGGGGTCGACACGCCGGAGGAGTTCATCGCCCGCGGCTGGGACGAATGCCTGGTGGCGCTGCGCCGGCTGACCGTCGCCCTCGGCGAGCCGGACGACGGCGGCGACCCGTGCCGGGCCACGGGGGAGGGCTGGGTGGCCGAGGAGGCGCTGGCCACCGCTCTGTTCTGCGCCGTGCGCCACGCCGACGACCCGGTCGCGGCGCTGGCCCGGGGCGCGACCACCGCCGGCGACTCCGACTCGATCGCCGCCCTGGCCGGCGCCTTCGTTGGCGCGGCCACCGGGATGGCGGCCTGGCCGCCTGGCTGGGCCGACCGCATCGAGTACGCCGACCAGCTCGCCACCCTCGGCGCAGCCTGGGACTGACCGGCCTGGCGTGGCGTGGCCTGGCCTGATCTGGCGTGGCCTGCTCTGGCGTGGCCCGGCGTGGCCCGGCGTGGCCGGGCCTGGTGTGGCGTGGCATGGCCTGGTCTGGCGTGGCCTGGTCTGGCGTGGCCTGGCGTGGCCTGGCCTGGCCCGGCGTGGCCTGGCCTGGTCCAG
>NZ_JBEXHY010000094.1:4011-20814 GCF_040608295.1 Micromonospora sp. NPDC005197
GCCTGGTCTGGTCCAGCCTGGTCTGGTCCAGCCTGGTCTGGTCCAGCCTGGTCTGGTCCAGCCTGGTCTGGTCCAGCCTGGTCTGGTCCAGCCTGGTCTGGTCCAGCCTGGCCTGGTCCAGCCTGGCCCGGTCCAGCCTGGCCCGGTCCAGCCTGGCCCGGTCCAGCCTGGCCTGGCGCAGCCTGCCAGCGTGGCCCGGCCTGTCTGCGGTGATCGACTCGGGTTCCTGGAAGGTGGGGTGTTGCGGCGGCTCGGACACCCCGGATTCCTGGAACCCGAGTGGATCATGGCCGGGGGCCGGGGGCCGGGGGCCGGGGGCCGGGGGCCGGGGGCCGGGGGCCGGGGTGGCCTGCGGCCTGTGGGCCGGTGTCAGCTGGTGGGCAGGTGGCGCAGGCTGCGGACCTTCCGCCACAGGTCGGCGTCACAGCGGCCGGCGCGGTCGGCGAAGTCGGCCGAGCTGATCCGGATCGGCTCGGTCAGGCTCAGGTAGCTGTCGTGCTCGGCGCCGGGGTCCCAGTCCCGGGTGGGAATCCGGACGTGGTCGTCGCGGTCGCTCTTGTCCTGACTGGTGATCTTCAGGACGTCGGCGCCCCGGGAGTCGGCGCGCAGCACCAGGCAGGGCCGCACCTTCGAGCCGCTGCCGTCGACGTACGGCACGTCGGCCCACCAGATCTCGCCGGCCGCCGGAGTGCCGGCCGCCCGATCGGTGTCGCGGGAGCGCGGCCTGGTGGCCGGTCGGTCGGTGCCGCGTGGCCGCGGCGGGGCGGGACGACGACCACCCGCGCGGGTCGGTGCGCCGCGACCAGGTCGGTCGGCCGAGCGTCGGCTGTTCGCCCGGTGCCGCCAGCTGTTCCACGCCCAGCCGGCGGCCACCGCCAGCAGGATCGCCGCCGCCCAGAGCAGCGCCTCGGTCATCGCCACCTCCGCGTCAGGGCGGCACGCCGGCCGCTTCGTTCGGCGATCCTCGCACGTCGCCGCCCCTGCCGCCCGACGACGACATCGCAACCCGACGACATCGCAGCCCGACGACATCCCAGCACGCAGCCGCACGGCCGCTCCCCGCGCGGCTGCGTCGACCGGCCGGCGGCCGGTACGGCGTGGGCGCTCCCGTGAGTTGGGCCGACGACCGGGCCCCTGCTCGGTGATCCACTCCAGATCGCCGGTGTGGGGGCATCCGGGTGCGCGGACACCCCCGTGTCGGCGACCTGGAGTCGATCAACGGCCCGCGAGTCCCGGCGTGCTCCCGGGCGACGCCGATCTGTCCGTTCGGCGGCCTTTGTGCCCCGGGTCGGCAGTTTCTCCTCGGTGCCACCGACCGCGGGGTCGGCGAGTCCGGCGTTGGTTGCCACGTCATCGGCGTCCAGCGGCGTCGGTCGTCGCATCATCGCCCTCCGGTGGCGACGCGCGGCACGGGAACGGGCTGCGTGGGGCGTCACCGGTGGCGCAGGTGGGCATCGGATTGTCACCCCGGACCGATACCGTGCCTTAGTAGCGTGATCAGGGAGGTCGCAGGCGTGTCCGAAGGTGGCGGGGTGTCCGAGGAGCAGATCGGTCAACAGGTCAGCCCGGCTCAGGAGGCGGCGGCCGGCGCGGAGCCGACGCCGCAGGCGCGGGAGCGGCACGCCACCCTCAGCCGTGAGCTGACCGAGCATCAATACCGCTACTACGTGCTCGACTCGCCGATCATCACCGACGCCGAGTTCGACAAGCAGTTGCGCGAGCTGGAGGCGTTGGAGGACGAGTTCCCGGCGCTGCGGACGCCGGATTCGCCGACCCAGCGGGTGGGTGGCACGTTCTCCACCGACTTCACCCCGGTCACGCACGCCGAGCGGATGCTCTCGCTCGACAACGCCTTCGCCGACGAGGAGTTGGCGGCCTGGGCCGAGCGGGTCGAGCGGGACGCGGGCGGGCCGGTGCCCTACCTCTGCGAGTTGAAGGTCGACGGTCTGGCGATCAACCTGACCTACGAGGCCGGCCGGCTGGTCCGGGCGGCCACCCGTGGTGACGGCCGCACCGGCGAGGACGTCACCGCCAACGTGCGCAGCATTCGGGACGTGCCCAGCCAGCTCGCGCCGTCCGCCGAGTTCCCGACGGTGCCCGAGCTGCTGGAGGTCCGGGGCGAGATCTACTTCCCGGTGGCCGCGTTCGCCGACCTCAACGCGAGCCTGGTCGAGCAGGGGCGGGCGCCGTTCGCCAACCCGCGCAACGCCGCCGCCGGCAGCCTGCGGCAGAAGGACCCTCGGGTCACCGCCTCCCGACCGCTGCGTCTCGTCGTGCACGGCATCGGCGCCCGCCGCGGGTTCCAGCCCACCGCGCAGTCGGAGTCGTACTCCGCGCTGAAGGCGTGGGGGCTGCCGACGAGCGACCGGTGGCGGGTCGTCCCGGATCTGTCCGGCGTGGCGGAGTACATCGCCTACTACGCCGAGCACCGGCACGACGTCGAGCATGAGATCGACGGTGTGGTGGTCAAGGTCGACCCGGTCTCCATCCAGGGTCGCCTGGGCTCGACCAGCCGTGCCCCACGCTGGGCGATCGCCTTCAAGTACCCGCCGGAGGAGGTCACCACCAAGCTGCTCGACATCGATGTCAACGTGGGGCGCACGGGTCGGGTCACCCCGTTCGCCGTCCTCGAGCCGGTGCGGGTGGCCGGCTCCACCGTCGCGCTCGCCACCCTGCACAACGCCCGCGAGGTCGAGCGCAAGGGTGTGCTGATCGGCGACACGGTGGTGGTGCGCAAGGCCGGCGACGTGATTCCCGAGGTGCTCGGCCCGGTGGTCGACCTGCGGCCCCCCGACGCCCGCCCGTTCGTCATGCCGACCACCTGCCCGGCCTGCGGCACCCCGCTCGCGCCGTCCAAGGAGGGCGACGTCGACATCCGGTGCCCCAACACCCGCAGTTGCCCGGCCCAGCTCCGCGAGCGGGTGTTCCACCTCGCCGGGCGTGGCGCGTTCGACATTGAGGTGCTGGGCTACAAGGGCGCGGCGGCACTGCTGGACGCGGAGATCATCGCCGACGAGGGTGACCTCTTCCAGCTCGACGCCGAGCAGCTGTCCCGGTCACCGTTCTTCGTCAACAAGGACGGCAGCCTCGGCAGCAACGCGGTCAAGCTGCTCGACAATCTGGCCGTCGCCCGGGAACGTGACCTGTGGCGGGTGCTGGTGGCGCTCTCCATCCGGCACGTCGGCCCCACCGCCGCCCAGGCGCTGGCCCGGCACTTCCGCTCGATGGAGGCCATCGACGCCGCCAGCGAGGAGGAGCTGTCCTCGGTCGACGGGGTCGGGCCGACCATCGCGGCCAGCATCCGGGAGTGGTTCGCCGTGGACTGGCACCGCGAGGTGGTCCGCAAGTGGGCCGAGGCGGGCGTACGGATGGCCGAGGAGGCCGTCGACGAGGGCCCGCGCCCGCTGGAGGGGTTGACCGTCGTGGTGACCGGCACCCTCGCCGGCTTCTCGCGGGACCAGGCCGCCGAGGCCGTGCAGACCAGGGGCGGCAAGGTCAGCGGGTCGGTCTCCAAGAAGACGAGCTTCGTCGTCGTGGGGGACAACCCGGGCTCCAAGGCCGACAAGGCGGCCAGCCTCAAGGTGCCGGTGCTCGACGAGGACGGGTTCCGGGTGCTGTTGGAGGCAGGTCCGGACGCCGCACGGGACGTCGCCCGGGTGGAGGACTGACCGCGGCGGCGTGCCGACGTGGCGGCCCGTCGCGTATACCAACTTAATTACGACTACGACCGATTCGTGACTGTCATACCGGGAAACCTGGGGCTGAGGGCGTTTCATTGGGTCACGGCGTGCTCATCGGCACGTCGACCGTTCCTCGGGAGGTGTGATGGAGGTCGCCGACCCGCGCAACTCCGTCCCACCTGGGCGGGTGACGCCGTTCACCGCCTTCGTCGTCGGCATCCTGGTGGTCGCGGCGCTGACCGCCACGGGTCCACTCACGACGCTCCCCGACGAGCTGCCCCGCCTGCCGGTGGCGTTCTGGACGATGGCCGCCCTCGCGGTGGTCTGCGACGCGCGCCCGTTCGTCCCGCCGGGGCGACGGCAGACCTCGGCGGTCTTCCCGTCCACCTGTTTCACCTTCGCGATCCTGCTCGGTTGGGGGCTCGGCCCGGCGGTGGCGGTGCAGGCCGTCGGGGTGATCGTCTCGGGTTGGCGGATGCGCCACGCCGCCTGGCGGACCGCGTTCAACGTCGGCCAGTACGCCTGCGCCCTCGCCGCCGCGTACGGCGTCATCCAACTCGGGCCGGGCACCGTCTTCGACGGCGGTCGCCTGCACGCCACCGACGTGGCCGCCGTCGGCGGGGCGACGCTGGCCTGGTTCGTCGTGAACTACGGCCTGGTGAGCTGGGCGGTGCGGCTGCGCTTCGGCGACCGCTGGTGGCCCACCGTCCGCCAGGGCGTCGGTTTCGAACTGCTCTCCACCGGCTCGCTGCTGCTGCTCGCCCCGGTGCTGGTCGCCGCCGCCCGTCTCAGCGCGGCGCTGATCCCGCTGGTGCTGGTGCCGCTCTTCGCGGTGTACCGGATGGCCCGGCTGACCGTCGAGCAGCAGCACCTCGCCGCTGCCGACCCGCTGACCGGGTTGCCCAACCGCAAGGCGCTGCTGGCCGAGGTGGCGGAGCAGGTGCACCTGCACGCCGAGCGGACCGCCCGCGGCGAGCCCGGCGGGCACCTGGCGCTGCTGCTCATCGATCTGGACCGCTTCAAGAACGTCAACGACGCGCTCGGGCACGCGGTGGGCGACCGGCTGCTGGTCGAGGTCAGCGCCCGGCTCACCGACGTGGAGCCTCGGCCGCAGATGATCGCCCGGCTGGGCGGGGACGAGTTCGCCATCGTGATGACCGGGCTGACCGACGTCAGCCAGGCGCGTGAGCTGGCCGACCGGGTGGTCGGGGTGTTGGCCGAGCCGGTGCCGTTGGACGGGCTGCCGTTGGACGTCGGCGGCTCGATCGGGATTGCCCTCTTTCCGGAGCACGGCGAGGACTTCGCCACCCTGATGCGGCACGCCGACGTGGCGATGTACGACGCCAAGCACCGCAACGACACGGTCGCCGTGTACGCCCCGGAGTCGGACCACAACTCGGCCGAGCGTCTCGGTCTCCTCGCCGACCTCCGCCGGGTGCTGGAATCCGGCCCGTCGGCCGCCGAGCCGGGTGAGCCCGAGCGGACGGCAGACGTACCCCTCGCCGTGGAGGCCGAGGTGCGCGGCGGTGACGGTGCGGCGCTGCCCACTCCGGCGGCGGCCACGGCCACGCCGCATCCGGGCGGTGCGCCGGTGATCACGCCGGCGTCGTCGGCGGGCGGGCGGTGGTGGGGCCGCCGGCGGCGGGCCGGCGCCGAGCTGGTGGACGCCGATGAGCTGATCAACCGGATCGCCACCGGCGCCGACCCGATCCGGGGCCGCAACAGCCGCGCGACGATCCCCGGCACCCGTTCCGGCCCGTTGCGGGACCGGCATGCCGGCGGCCACGGACGGCGGTCGCCGAACGGCGGTGCGGTGTCGCCGCCGGGCAGGGACCGTCCGGGGCGCGACGGCGGGTCGGTTCCCGAGGCCCAGGCGATCGAGTCGACCGGGTGGGTACGCGACGGCGGCGAGCCGGCCGACGACGCCGGTGAGATCACCATGTACTACCAACCGCAGATCGCCATCGCGACCGGCGAGGTCGTCGGCGTCGAGGCCCTGCTGCGCTGGCGGCACCCGCGCCGGGGCATGGTCGACCCGGAGGAGTTGATCCGGGTCGCCGAGCAGAGCGCGGTGATGCGGCTGCTCACCCGGCGAGTGGTGGACGACGTGGTGGAGCAGCTCGCCAAGTGGTCGGCGGCCGGCATCGGGCTGCGGGCGGCGCTGAACGTCAGCGTGCGCGATCTGCACACCGGCGAGATCGCCGACCAGATCGCCGACCGGCTGGCCCGCTACGGGGTGCCGGCCGAGCGGCTGCAGCTGGAGATCACCGAGGGCGCCCTGATGGCCGATCCGCGCCGGGTGTTGGCCACCATCTCCCGGCTGCACCGCATCGGGGTGGCGATCGCGCTGGACGACTTCGGCACCGGCTACTCGTCCCTGCAACATCTGCGCCGGCTTCCGCTGTCCGAGGTGAAGGTGGACCGGTCGTTCGTGCTCGGCATGGCCGAGGACGCCGACGACGCGGCGATCGTCCGGTCGATGATCGAGTTGGCGGGCGCGCTGGGGCTGCGGGTGGTCGCCGAGGGCGTGGAGGACGAGCGGACCTGGCGGATGTTGTACGCGGCCGGCTGCGACGCCGCCCAGGGCTGGTTCTACGCCCGTCCGATGCCCGCCGAGGAGCTGGTCACCTGGCTGGCCCGCTACCGGCCGGTCCGCCCGGCGGGTGGCCCGGAGCCGGAGGTCGGCCGCCGGTCGACCCGCTGACCCACCCGAGCAGCCGGCGGAGGGGGCGGAACAATAGACTCGCTCCGGTCACCGCGCGTCACGCCGCACGCGTCGCGCGGCCGGCACACCGCCCGACCAGCAGGACATCAGAAGGGGGCACGGATGGCCGCCATCTCCCGCGAGGAGGTCGCGCACCTGGCGCGCCTGTCGCGGCTCGCCGTCACCGAGGAGGAGCTGGACACCTTCGCCGGCCAGCTCGACGTGATCCTCCAGGCGGTCGCCCAGGTCGGCGAGGTCACCGCCGCGGACATCCCGCCGACCTCGCACTCGGTGCCGCTGACCAACATCTTCCGCGAGGACGTCGTCACGCCGTGCCTGACCCCGCAGGAGGCGCTGTCGGGCGCGCCGGACGCCGAGGACCAGCGGTTCCGCGTGCCGCGGATCCTGACCGAGGACGTGGCCTCATGAGCGGACGTGCACGGGCGACTGGCGTCGCGAAGCGGAGCGGAGTGACGGCATGAGCGATTTGACCAGAATGACCGCGACGGAGATCGCCGCGCTGGTCGCCGGCGGCGAGACCTCCGCCGTCGAGGTGACCCGGGCACACCTGGACCGGATCGCCGCGGTCGACGAGCAGGTGCACGCCTTCCTGCACGTCGACACCGACGGCGCGCTGGCCGCGGCCCGCGCGGTGGACGAGCGCCGGGCCGCCGGCGAGGAGTTGGGCCCCCTCGCGGGGGTGCCGGTCGCGGTGAAGGACGTGCTCGCCACCCGTGGCGTGCCGACCACCGTCGGCTCGAAGATCCTGGAGGGCTGGCGCCCGCCGTACGACGCGACGATCGTGCAGCGGTTGCGCGAGGCCGGCACGGTGATGCTCGGCAAGACGAACATGGACGAGTTCGCCATGGGCTCCTCCACGGAATATTCGGCGTACGGCCCGACGCACAACCCGTGGGACCTGAGCCGGATCCCGGGCGGCTCGGGCGGTGGCAGCGCCGCCGCGCTGGCCGCGTACGAGGCGCCGCTGGCGATCGGCTCGGACACCGGCGGCTCGATCCGCCAGCCCGGCGCGGTCACCGGCACCGTGGGCGCGAAGCCCACCTACGGCGGCACCTCCCGCTACGGGCTGGTCGCCTTCTCGTCGTCGCTGGACACGCCCGGCCCGTGCGCCCGTACGGTGCTCGACGCGGCCCTGCTGCACCAGGTGATCGCCGGGCACGACCCGCGTGACTCCACCTCGATCCCGCAGCCGGTGCCGGACGTGGTGGCGGCGGCGAAGCTCGGCGCGACCGGCGACCTGACCGGCGTGCGGCTCGGCATCGTCAGCGAGTTCGTCGGCGAGGGCGCCGAGCCGGGCGTGATGGCCGCGTTCCGCGAGTCGGTGGACGCGCTGACCAAGATGGGCGCCGAGGTCGTCGAGATGTCCTGCCCGACGTTCGCGTACGCGCTGCCGGCGTACTACCTGATCGCCCCGAGCGAGTGCTCCTCCAACCTGGCCCGGTTCGACGGCGTCCGGTTCGGCCTGCGGGTCGGCGACGACGGAAACCGGTCGCTGGAGGAGGTCATGTCGCTGACCCGTGAGGCCGGCTTCGGCCCCGAGGTCAAGCGCCGCATCATGGTCGGCACGTACGCGTTGTCGTCGGGTTACTACGACGCGTACTACGGGCAGGCGCAGAAGGTCCGGACGCTGATCACGCGCGACTTCACTGCCGCGTTCGATCGGGTCGACGCGCTGATCTCGCCGACCACCCCGTTCACGGCCTTCCCGATCGGCGCCCGCACCGCCGACCCGTACCAGATGTACCTGGCCGACCTGTTCACCATCCCGACCAACCTGTACGGCGGGCCGGGCATCTCGGTGCCCTGCGGCCTCTCCGAGGGGCTGCCCGTCGGCCTGCAGGTGATGGCCCCGACGATGGCCGACGACCGGATGTACCGGGTCGCCGCCGCGCTGGAGTCCGCGGTCGGCACGTTCACCCCACCGGCACTGTGAGGCAGGAGCCCAGATGACGACGACGCTTCCCGCGTACGACGAGGTCGTCGCACGCTACGAACCGGTGATCGGCCTGGAGACCCACGTCGAGCTGGGCACGAACACCAAGATGTTCTGCGGCTGCCCGACGGACTTCGGCGGCGAGCCGAACACCCGGGTCTGCCCGGTGTGCCTGGGGCTGCCCGGCTCGCTGCCGGTGGCCAACAAGGCGGCCATCGAGGCGATCATCCGGATCGGCCTGGCGTTGAACTGCTCCATCGCGCAGTGGTGCCGGTTCGCCCGGAAGAACTACTTCTACCCGGACATGCCAAAGAACTTCCAGATCAGCCAGTACGACGAGCCGATCTGCGTCGACGGCTACCTGGACGTCGAGGTGGGCGGCGAGACGGTGCGCATCGAGATCGAGCGGGTGCACCTGGAGGAGGACACCGGCAAGACGCTGCACGTCGGTGGCGCCACCGGCCGCATCCACGGTGCGACCGAGTCGCTTGTCGACTACAACCGGGCCGGCATTCCGCTCGTCGAGATCGTCACCAAGCCGATCCCGGGCACCGGCGCGCTCGCCCCCGAGGTGGCCAAGGCGTACGTCACCGAGCTGCGGGACGTGATCCGCACGCTCGGGGTCTCGGACGTGCGGATGGAGGAGGGTTCGCTGCGCTGTGACGTGAACACCTCGCTCAACCTGCCGGGTCAGGAGTGGGGCACCCGCACCGAGACCAAGAACGTCAACTCGCTGCGCTCGGTGGAGCGGGCGGTCCGCTCGGAGATGCTGCGGCAGGCGTCGGTGCTGGACGCGGGCGGCCGGATCACCCAGGAGACCCGGCACTTCCACGAGGACACCGGCGACACCACCCCGGGGCGCTCGAAGGAGACGGCCACCGACTACCGGTACTTCCCGGAGCCGGACCTGGTGCCGATCGCACCGGACCCGGCCTGGGTCGCCGAGCTGAAGGCCGCCCTGCCGGAGCTGCCCCGGGTGCACCGGCGTCGGCTTCAGCAGCAGTGGGGCCTGTCCGACCTGGACATGCAGTCGGTGCTCAACGCCGGCGCGGTCGAGCTGATCGAGGCCACCGTGGCCGCCGGCACCACCCCGGCGGCGGCCCGCAAGTGGTGGCTCGGCGAGCTGTCCCGGCGGGCCAACGAGAGCGGCGTGGAGCTGGCCGACATCGGCGCCACCCCCGCGCAGGTCGCTGAGCTGCAGGGCCTGGTCGACGCGGGCAAGCTCAACGACAAGATGGCTCGTACGGTGCTGGAGGGCGTGGTCGACGGTGAGGGCTCGCCCACCGAGATCATGACCAGCCGTGGCCTGGAGGTCGTCTCGGACACCGGCGCGCTCACCGCCGCCGTGGACGAGGCGATCGCCGCCAACCCCGGCATCGCCGACAAGATCCGTAGCGGCAAGGTCGCGGCGGCCGGCGCCCTCGTCGGCGCGGTCATGAAGACCACCCGTGGTCAGGCCGACGCGAAGACCGTCCGTGAGCTGATCCTGGAGCGCCTCGGCGTCCAGGGCTGATCCGCCCGATCGAACACCGCTGGCGCGTGCTGTGCCAGCGGTGTTCGCCGTGCACACCGCATCCCCTCGCGAGGGCGTCAACGGCGACGCCCGGATGGAGCCACCGTGAACCAGCACGACCTCGATGTCCTCGACGAGATCCAGCGGCGGGTGCTCTGGCTCGCCACCCGGATCGTGGACGCCGCCAACCACGACCGGGCCACTGGCGACGGGGTGAAGGTCGGCGGCCACCAGGCGTCCAGCGCGTCCCTCGTCACGGCGATGACCGCGCTGTGGTTCGCGCACCTGGACGCCGAGGACCGCGTCGCCGTCAAGCCGCACGCCTCGCCGGTGTTCCACGCCATCCAGTACCTGCTGGGCAACCTGGACCGCTCCTACCTGCCCCGGCTGCGGGCCCGGGGCGGCCTCCAGTCGTACCCGTCGCGCACCAAGGACCCCGACGAGGTGGACTTCTCCACCGGCTCGGTGGGTCTCGGCGCGGCGGCGCCGCTGTTCGCCGCCGCCACCCGCCGCTACGTCGACGCGCACTTCGGCGCCCGGCCGCGCTCCCGGTTCGTGGCGCTGATCGGTGACGCCGAGCTGGACGAGGGCAACATCTGGGAGGCCGTCGCCGACCCGGCCACCACCGGGCTCGGCAACGTGATGTGGCTTGTCGACTTCAACCGGCAGTCGCTGGACCGGGTGGTGCCCGGCATCCGGATCAAGCAGTGGCGCGGTCAGTTCGAGGCGGCCGGCTGGCACGTCGTGGAGGTCAAGTACGGCCGTAAGCTCGCCGAGGCGTACGCCCGGCCGGGTGGCGAGGCGCTGCGCGACTGGATCGACGCGATGCCCAACGAGCAGTACCAGTCGCTGTTCGGGTTGGCCGGCCCGGCCCTGCGCAAGCAGTTCCTGGACGGTGCGCCGGCCGAGGTGGGCGCGTTCGTGGAGGGCATCGACGACGAGGAACTGCGTCCGCTCGTCACCGACCTGGGTGGGCACGACCTGTCCGCGATGCTCGACGCGTACGCCCAGTGCGACGCGGTCACCGACCGGCCCAGCGTCGTCTTCGCGTACACCGTGAAGGGTTGGGGGTTGCCCATCGCCGGCAATCCGCGCAACCACTCGGCGCTGCTCAGCACCGAGCAGGTCGACACGCTGCGGGCCGCGCAGGGCTTGACCTCCGAGACCGAGTGGGACCGTCTCGACCCGGCGTCACCGGCCGGGATCCGGGCCGGCGCCCGCCGGGAGGCGCTGTCCCGCGCGCCGCGCGAGCGCGCGCTGGGGGTCACCGTTCCGGAGAGCACGGGAGTACGCGCCAACAAGCCGATCTCCACGCAGGAGGTCTTCGGTCGGGTGCTGGTGGATCTGGCGCGGGACCGGGAGGTCGGCCGTTACCTGGTGACCACCGCCCCGGACGTGGCCACCTCCACCAACCTGGCCGGGTTCATCAACAAGACCGGGGTGTTCGCCCCCACCGAGCAGCGTTCCTGGACCGAGGACCGGATGCTGCGCTGGACCGAGAGCCCCGCCGGGCAGCACATCGAGCTGGGCATCTCGGAGATGAACCTGTTCCTGCTGCTGGGCCAGCTCGGCCTGTCCTGGGACCTGTCGGGGCAGCCGCTGCTGCCGGTGGGCACCGTCTACGACCCGTTCGTGCTGCGCGGCCTGGACGCGTTCCTGTACGGCACGTACTCCGGTTCGCGGTTCGTGGTGGCCGGCACCCCGTCGGGCATCACCCTCGCTCCCGAGGGCGGCGCCCACCAGTCCACGATCACCGCGTCGGTCGGCCTGGAGCTGCCCGGGGTGACGTTCCTCGAACCGGCGTACGCGGGCAGCCTCGACTGGCTGCTCTGCGACGCCCTCGGGCAGATCGCGGGCGGGGCGACCCCGGCCGCGACGGCAGCGCCGACCGAGGACGGCGCGTACTACTTCCGGCTGAGCACCCGACCGCTGGACCAGGCGCCGTTCGAGGCGGCCCGGGCCCGGCTCGGCGACGCGGTGCTGCGCCGGCAGGTGGTCGCCGGGGCGTACCGGCTCGTCGACGCGCACCAGGCGTACCCGCATCTGGTCGACGCCCCGGTCGTGCAGCTCGCCGCGTCCGGCGCGGTGCTGCCGGAGGTGCTGGCCGCCGCGGCGGAGCTGGCCGAGGAGGGCGTCGCCGCGCACGTGGTGGACGTGACCTCGCTGGACCGGCTCTACCGGGCGTGGCAGCGCACCCTGCGGCAGGGCGTACGGACCGCGACCGTGCCCAGCGTGCCGGGCGCCCTGCGGTCCGCGTTCGCCGATCGGGTGCCGGTGGTGACCGTGCACGACGCGGCGTCGCACGCGATGGCCTGGCTCGGGTCGGCGCTCGGTGCCCCGGCGGTGCCGCTGGGGGTGGACGAGTTCGGCCAGTCCGGCAGTGTGGCCGACCTGTACGAGCTGCACGACCTGATGCCCGGCAGCATCGTCAACGCCGCCCTGGCCGCGCTCGCCCTGCGCTGACCTCGCCCTCCGCTGACCCTCGCCCTTCGCTGACCTTGCCCTCGAGGGGTGCGCTCCGCTCGCTTGCCTGCGTGCGCCGGATCGCGTGCGCCAGCCTTCGTGTCTCACTGCCGCCGCCACTGAGAGTGAGGAGCGTCCGCCTGTCGATGGGGTTCTCTTCGCCCTTTGCTCTGCTTCAATATGCGCAACACCTTGCTGAGCTGCAGAAATTCGGGTGCGCGCAGCTGAGTGGAGTGACCCGACGTAACTGTTGCGTCCGTTGAAGCAGAGCAAAGGCTGCGCAGGCACGCTCGGGCTCGGCTCGGCTCGGCTCGGCTCGGGCTCGGGCTCCGGCTCCGGCTCGGAGGGCTTGGCTCGGCTCGGCTCGGGCCGGGCTCCGGCTCGGGCTCCACAGGCGGGTGGGCACCGCCGAGTCGGCGGGTGGGCAGGGGGCAGCTCGCGCTCAGCGGGTCGGGGTGGGGGTGACCGAGGCGGGCGCGCCGGCGCTGGGGTTCTGCACGATGTGGCGTTCCAGGTTGACCTGGGCCTGGCCGGTGCCGCCGACGGTGATGTCGTCGTACGCCTGGAGCATCTTCTGCTGGTCGAAGTAGAGCACTGTCATCGACAGCGGGGTCGGCTTCTCACCCTCCAGGCCGCGCAGCCCGGCCCCGCCGGTCGAGCCCTCCACGAACAGGGCGGTGGGCTGCTGACCGGGTGCCTGCGGCAGCTTGGAGACCTGCCGGGCGTGGGTGTGCCCGGCCAGCACCAGCGGGCAGGTGCCGGCCAGCGGCCCGGCCGACGCCGGGTCGTGCACCAGCGCGATGTTGACCGGCCGGGGTGAGCTGCGCACCGTCGCAGCGAGCTGCGTACCGACCCCGATCACCTGGTTGGCCACCTCCTGGGTCAGCCCGCTGCCGGCCGGTGAGGTGTTCTTGTCCGGGGTGAAGCGCGGGTCACCGATGCCGGCGATGGTCAGCCCGGCGACCGTGGTGGTCGAGTTGTTCAGCACGATCGCGTTCGGCTGGCGGGCCACCGCCGCGGCGGTCTTGCCCGAGTCGTGGTTGCCGCGGATGAACACGTACGGCTTCTTGAGCAGGCTGATCGAGCCGACGAAGGACGCCTCCGGCTCGCTGCCCCAGTCGGTGATGTCCCCGGTGTCGATGACCACGTCGATGCCGAACTGCTCCACCACCGTGCGGATCAGCTGCCAGCCGGTCGGGTTGAGGTGCATGTCGGAGACGTGCAGGACCCGGGTGGTGCCGGGCGCCGGCTCCAACACCGGCAGCGCCGACACCGTCGTGTAGAGCTGGCTGACGTTGCCGACGATGCGTTGCAGCTGCTCGGCGTACTTGGTGTAGTCGTTGGCGATGCGGCGGGCGTCGCCGACGATGGCGGGGGCGTTGACCAGCAGGCCCTCGTAGCGCGGCTCCTCGATCGCCTGGGGGCGCAGGGTCGCCGCGGCGGTGCCGAGGCTGCCGGCGGTGACCAGCAGCGCCAACCCGCCCGCCCAGGCGGTACGCCGCACATCGCGGAAGATCAACCCGGCCAGGATGAGAGTGACCAGCACCGCCGACGCGAGGGTCCGCAGGCCCAGCCGCATCACCCCGGAGCGGACGTCCTCCACTGCGCTCTGGCTGGCTCGGTTGATGCTCGCCGGGTCGTCGAGCAGCGCCTCGGTGCGCCCCTGGTCCAGCGCGCCCAGCCGCACGGTGAGGTGGGTCGGCCCGCTGTGGCTGTCGAGCAGCAGGGCGCCGAGCGGTGGCACGTCGATGGTCGTCCCGCCCTCGCGGGCCGGGGAGAGGGTGAGGTTGGCCCGGAACGGCCCGATGTCGGTGTCCACCCGACCACCGGCCAGCACCCCGAGCACCGCCCCGGCCAGGGCCACCACGAGCACGGCGAGGATCACGCCCGTACGCCGTACCGGTCCACCGGGCCGGCCGATCCGCCGGCGCGACGGCCGCGACGGCTCGCCGCCGGTCACCGGGTCGCCCCGGTCCTCGGCGTCGTCGTGCTGGTCGTCGCGTTGCCCGTCCATGCTGAGATTCTGACCTGCCCGCCCAAAGATCTTGGCAAACCTGCGCGGAAGGTGACGCAGGTCAGCTGCGACCGCCGTCGCCGCCGGCGAAGACCACCCGCAGGAGGCGGTCGTCGTCGGCCGCCGGATCACCCCGCCCGTCGTGGTTGGAGGTGCTCACCCAGAGCGAACCGTCCGGCGCGGCGGCCACCGCGCGCAGCCGGCCGTACCGGTTGGTGAGCAGATCGCTGGGCTGCCCGAGCAGCGTGCCGGTGTCGGTCAACTCCATCACCCAGAGCCGCTTGCCGCGCAGGCAGCCGGTGACCAGCAGCCGGTCCGTCGCGGCCAGCCCGGAGCAGGACGCGTCGGACGTCGCCCACTGCGTGATCGGGTCGGTGAACCGCTTGTCGCCGGCCCGCCCCTCGACCTCCGGCCAGCCGTAGTTGCCGCCCTTGGTGATCTGGTTGATCTCGTCCCAGGTGTTCTGGCCGAACTCGACGGCGTACATCCGCTTGGCGTCGTCCCAGGCGAAACCCTGCACGTTGCGGTGACCCAGCGACCAGACCGGGGAACCGGGGTACGGATTGCCCGGCGCGGGCTTGCCATCGGCGGTGATCCGCAGGATCTTGCCGCCGAGGCTCTTCGTGTCCTGCGCGTTGGGGCGCTCGCCCGCGTCGCCCGTGCTGACGTAGAGCTGGCCGTCCGGGCCGAAGCCCAACCCGCCACCGTTGTGCACGTTCGCCTTCGGGATGCCGGTGAGGATCGGGCTGGGTTGCCCGCCGAGTTGCAGGCGGGCGACCCGGTTGTCCTGCTCGGCCGTGTAGTAGACGAAGACCGTCCGGTCCCGGGCGTAGCCGGGGGAGACGGCGATGCCGAGCAGGCCACCCTCGCCCGCCGCCGCCACGTCGCTGATCGTCTGCACGACCCGGACCCGCAGCCCGTCCGGGCCGGAGTCCGGGCCGACCTGGAGAATCCGGCCGCTGTCCCGTTCGGTGACCAGCGCGCCGCCGTCGGGCAGGAACGCGATGGCCCACGGCACCCGCAGCCCCTTGGCCAGGACGGTTGCCACCGCCTGCTGGCCCGCGCCGCCAGGGCTCGCCGGCGCCGACGGGGTCGGCAGGTTGGGCGGCTCACCGGCCGGGTCGGGCTCCGGCTCGCCGAAGCTGCAACCCGTGGCGAGCAGCAGCGTCGCGCAGGACGCCGCGAGGACCACCCGGAGGCGGCGGACGCGAGGGTACGGGAGACGGGCTCTCACCCGGCCCAGGGTAGCCCGCCGGACTGCCCGGCCGGGCCCGCGACACGTGGGCCTCGGCTCGTGCCGCAACCGCTCAGCGGGCCCGGACGGCCAGCAGCGCCGTGTCGTCCTCGCGGTGCTGGATCGAGGCGAGCAGCAGGTCACACAGGTCGTCGAGGGGGACGTTGTCGGTGCCGGTCAACCGGTGCACCAGCTCGGCGAGCCCGTCGTCGATGGACCGGTCCCGACGCTCGATCAGCCCGTCGGTGTAGAGCAGCAGCGTGTCGCCGGTGGCCAGGCTGGTCGAGTGGCTGGTCCGCGGCGTGGGCCGGGCCAGGCCGAGCAAGGGCTCCGGTGTCGCTTCGAGGACCTCCACCGCACCGCCGGCCCGCACCACCAGGGCCGGCGGGTGCCCGGCGTTGCACCAGGTCACCTCGCGGACGCCGGAGCGCCGGCCACAGATGCGCACCAGCGTCGCGGTGGCCGCGATGGGCAGCCGCAGGCCACGGATGGCGCTGTCCAGGTGGCTCATCAGCGCTCCGACCGCGTCCGGCCGGCCGAACGCGTTGCCACGCACCAGGTTGCGTAGCTGGCCCATGGTCGCCGCCGCCTCGATGTCGTGCCCGGCCACGTCCCCGATAGCCGCGATCAGGTCACCATCGGGTTGCACGAAGGCGTCGTACCAGTCGCCGCCCACCTCCACCCGGTCGGCCGCCGGCTGGTAGCGGGCCGTCAGCTCCAGCTCCGTCACGAGCGGCAGCCGCGGCAGCATGCTGTGTTGCAGCACCTCGGCGACGTGCCGCTGCTCCCCGTACATCGAGCTGTTGCCGACGGACTGCCCGGCCCGGCGGCCGATGTCCACGGCGGTGAGCAGGTCGCGGTCGTCGAACTGCTGACGGTCGGGGGCGTTGACCAGGGTGATCGCGCCCAGCACGGTGCCCCCGACGGCCCGCACCGGCACGCTGAGGTAGGAGGCGATGCCCAGCCGCTCGGCGATCGCCGACATCTCCGGATCGGTGGTGCCCCGTGCCACGTCGGTCAGCGACGCCACGCCGCCGAGCCGCGGTTGGCCGGTGCGCAGCACCGCCCGGATGATGGACTCCTGGCTCAGCCCCGTCCGCAGCAGCTCGGCGAAACGGTCGACGTCCGGCGTCCGGGCCGGGGGGGGGGGGGCCCCCCCCCCCACCCCCGGCGGTGCGGGAGGGCCGCCCCCCCTGTGGCGGCCCCCCGAGGCGGGCCGCGAGGAAGGGAGAGGGGGGAGG
>NZ_JBEXHY010000095.1:0-20693 GCF_040608295.1 Micromonospora sp. NPDC005197
TGGGCGTCAGGCGGCCGAGGCGGTCGCCGTCGACAGCGACCCGGTCGCACGGGTCTGCCGCGGAGCCGAGGCCCGCTCCGGGGACCGGCCGGCCGACGCGGCGGCGTCGGGTCGCTGCGGGGCGGCTGTGGGCGGTGTGTCGTCCGCCCGACGGGCCAGCCGGAGCGACTGTTCAGCGGTGCTGCGCGCCGCACACGGCCAGGGTTGGCCGGCGCAGAGCAGGTTGCGGCACGCGCCCTCTCCGTCCGACTCGTGTGCGGCCAGCACGTCGAGCGCGAGCTGCCAGAGCAGCGGATCGGTCACGTCGCGCGGACGCTCGGCACGCCGGCTCGCACGGTTGCTCATGTCGTCGGACATGGTGGTCCCCCCTGTCAGGCTGATTCCGCGAAACGTCTCCACTCGCACCGCCGGCAAAACCCCCACCTGCTGTGATCTGCGTGGCAGCGCCGATGCGACCGGTGGGCGAGGCCGCCCCGCCGCGCGACCCCGGCCGCATCGGATATGTCGGCCGTCATCTGAGCAACACCGCGACCTCGCGGTCCTGACGACATCCGGGCGGGCAGTGCGTCGTCCCGTCAGTCCGGCAACAGCGGCATCTCGACGCCCGGGTCCCGGCCCAGCAGCACCGCCCGGGTGAGCGCCGAGGAGCCGAACCGGTCGCGGACCGCGTCCACCGCGGCGTCCAGGTCGGCCCCGGTGTCGGCCTGGAACGGCAGTTCCGGCTGCACCGGGTTGTCGTCGAGGTTGCCCACTGAGACGCCGACCAGGGTGACGCCCCGCCTGTCGATCTCCGGTAGCGCGGCTCGCAGCAACGCCCGCGCGGCGGCGAGCAGCGGCACGGTGTCCGCGGTCGCCTTGCGGACGGTGTGCGAGCGGGTGGCCCGGGTGTAGTCGCCGAAGCGCAGCCGCAGCACCACCGTGCGCCCGGACCGCCCGGCCGCCCGCATCCGCCGGGTGACCCGGTCGACCAGGCCCGCCAGGATGGCGTCCAGCTCCGCCGGGGCATGCGGGGTACGTCCCAACGCGTGCTGCGCGCCCATCGAGCCCCGGCGGCGGCCGACCTGCACCGACCGGGGGTCGCGGTTGTGGGCCAGGGCGTGCAGGTGCCGGCCGGCGCCCGCTCCGAGCAGGGACACCAGCGCGGCCTCGCCGAGCCGGGCCACCTCCCCGACGGTACGGATCCGGCGCTCCCGCAGCTTGGCCGCGGTGACCGGGCCGACGCCCCACAGCCGCTCCACCGGCAGCGGGTGCAGGAACTCCACCTCGGCGTCGGGGGCGACGACAAGCAGCCCGTCCGGTTTCGCCACCCCGCTGGCCACCTTGGCCAGGAACTTCGTCCGGGCCACGCCCACCGTGATCGGCAGGCGGACCCGGTCGCGGACCTCCCGGCGCAGCCGCTCGGCGATGTCGGCCGGTGCGCCGACCAGCCGCCGCAGGCCGCCCACGTCGAGGAACGCCTCGTCGATGGAGAGCCCCTCGACCAGCGGCGTGGTCTGCCGGAAGATCTCGAACACGGCCCGGCTGGCCTGCGTGTACGCCGCCATCCGGGGCGGCACCACGATGGCGTCCGGGCACAGCCTGCGCGCCTGTTGGCCACCCATCGCGCTGCGGACGCCCCGCGCCTTCGCCTCGTAGCTGGCGGCGAGCACCACACCACCGCCGACGATCACCGGCCGCCCCCGCAGGCGCGGGTCGTCGCGCTGCTCGACGGACGCGTAGAAGGCGTCCAGGTCGGCGTGCAGGATGTGGGCGCCGGTCGACACGTACACATGTTCGCACGACGCCCGACCATCGCGGCAGTGAGCTGGGCGAACGCCCGATCAGTCGAGGCAGAACTCGTTGCCCTCGGGGTCGGCGAGCACGAGGTGACCGGCGCCGAGCGGGGGAGCGGGCTCGTGCCGTGCGAGGCGGGTGGCGCCGCGGGCGACGAGCCGTTCGGCCTCCGCCTCCAGGGCCGCCATCCGGTCGTCACCCGTGAGCCCGGGGGCGGCCCGCACGTCGATGTGCACGCGATTCTTGGCCTGCTTGCCCTCCGGCACGCGCTGGAAGAACAGGCGCGGCCCCGCACCCTTGGGGTCGACCACCGCGGACGCGTCGTTGCGGCGCTCCGGCGGCACACCCATCGCGTCCAGTGCGGCGTCCCACGAGTCGAAGTCCCCGGGCGGCCCCTGCAACTCGTAGTCGAGGGCCTCGGCCCAGAACGCCGCCAGGCTGGCCGGGTCGGCGGCGTCGAACGTTATCTGCACCTCGCGGGCCATGACAGCTCCCTCTTTCCTGGTCTGGCTGGTCATGCCGCCACCCTCTCGTGCCTGGCGGACAGGATCGTTCCGCTATTCGTGCAACGATCGGCGGGTGACGGTGGAGGCGACGACGGAGCGGGTGCTGCGGATGCTGGCCCTGTTGCAGCGGCGGTCGTCGTGGACGGCCACCGAACTCGCCGCCGAGCTGGGTGTCACCGACCGCTGTGTGCGCCGTGACGTGCAACGGCTGCGCGCACTCGGATATCCCGTCCAGGCGTCGGTTGGCGTTGGCGGCGGCTACCGGCTCGGCGCGGGCACCCGGCTGCCGCCGCTGCTTCTCGACGACGAAGAGGCGATCGCTACGGCGGTTTCCCTGCGACTGGCGTCGGGAGGCACGGTCGCCGGGGCAGCCGAGGCGGCCCTGCGGGCACTCACGAAACTCGACCAGGTGATGCCGGCGCGGCTGCGCGCCGAGGTGCGAGCGGTGCACGGCTGGACGGAGACGCTCATCGGCCCGGTGGTCGAGATCGACGCGGAGCTGCTGGTGACACTCGCCCGTGCCTGTCGTGACGCGGTGCGGGTGCGGTTCCACTACGCCGGCCGCGACAGCGGTGAGCGGGAGCGGACGGTCGAGCCGGTCCGGATGGTCACCACCGGCCGTCGCTGGTATCTGATGGCCTGGGACGTCGATCGCGACGACTGGCGTACGTTCCGCCTGGACCGGATGCGGGCCACGGTGGCGACGACCTGGCGCTTCCCGGCGCGTGACCATCCGGATCCGATCGCCTTCGTGCAGCGGTCGGTGACCGACGCGTCCTACCGGTATCTCGCCCGGGTGCGGGTGCACGCCCCGCCCGAGCGCGTGCGCGAGGCGGTCCCACCACAGGTGGGGCGCGTCGAGGCCGGTCGCGACGGCTGGTGCGTGCTCGTCGTCGGCGGCGACAGCCTGGACGGGCTCGCCGCGCACATCGCCCGCCTGCGCTACGAGGTGGAGGTGGTGGAGCCCGCCGAGCTGCGCGAGGCCGCCGCCCTGCTCGCCCGCCGGCTCGCGGCGATGGCCGGGTCGGCGTCGGAGCGCACGGTGTAACGCCGCAGCGACACCGGGCTGCCGTCCGGGGCGGTCCACGATGCCGTGCTGCTGCCCGTGTACCGCCATCCGGTGCGCTCGTACAGGGCGACGGCCGCGGCGCCGTCGGCGACCACCTCGAGCACCAGACGCACCCCGCGCGCGTCCGCCCAGTGCCGTGCCCGGGCCAGCAGAGTGCTGCCCAGCGCCAGCCCGCGGGCGGCCGGCGCCACGAAGAGCCGAGCCACCTCGGCCGTCGGATCGGCGCGCGGCTCGTCCGCCGGGTCGGGCAGGCGGTGCACCGCGACGTGTCCGACGATCGTTCCAGCGGGGTCGACGGCGACCCAGGCGCGCGCCGGGTGCGGCTCGCGCAGCCAGCGGTGCGGGTCGGCCGGCCAGTTCAGCGGATAGCGGTCCACCCGGTGGACGTCGGCGAGCGCCGCGACGCAGCCGTCGAGGTCGGCGGCACGCCGGCGGCGGACGCGCGGTGGGTTCACAGGTCGTCGAAGGGGCGGGCGTAGCGGAACTCGCCCCGGATCGACTCGCGCCACGCGTTGAGCGGCCGGGCCATGAAGTACCGCGCACCCCACGGCTGTGGCGGGGTGACGCCCAACTCGACGGCGGGCCGGAACCCGAAGCGCGGGTAGTACTCGGGATGCCCGAGCAGCACCACGAGGGGTTCGTCGCGGGCGTCGGCCGCGCCGAGCACCGCGTGCATCAACGCCGTGCCGACACCGCGACGCTGCCACGCGGGAAGCACGCCGAGCGGCCCCAGGCCCAACGCCACCGGCTCACCGCCCACCCGGCCGCGGGTGGCCACCACGTGCCCCACCACCTGGCCGTCCGAATCGGTCGCCACCAGGGAGTACGCGGGCAGCCAGCCCTCGTCGGCCCGCAGCGCGTCGACAAGCGTCGCCTCGACCGGCGTCGCCTCGACTTGCGGTGTGTCCACTTGCGGTGCGTCGACTGGCGTCGCCTCGACTTGCGGTGTGTCGACCGGCGTCGCCTCGACCGGCGCGGCGTCGTCCGTGGTCTTGGCGAAGGCGGCGGCGTGCACCGCGCGGATGGCGTCGACGTCGGCGGGGGTCTCGCGTCTGATCAGCACCGCGCCACGATACGGGTGTCGCCGGCAGCAGCTCCACGCGTTTACCGGTCGGCGATCGCCGATGACGAATGCCCCGGCCCGTCGATCCGCATGCTGCCCAACGCGACCGTCGTGCCGGGCGACGCGACATCGACCCCGTTCCGCCGCGCTCCGGAGGCGCCGCGCGTGACCTGCGCGGCCCCGCTCCGCCGCGCTCCGGAGGCGACGCGCGTGACCTGCGCGGCCCCGCTCCGCCGCGCTCCGGAGGCGACGCGCGCGATCTGCGCGACCCCGCTCCGCCGCGCTCCGGAGGCGCCGCGCGCGACCCGCGCGGTCCGGCAGCGCGACCGGTGGGCATGATGCGGCAGAGCCATATACCTGTGAGTCATAAATATGACCCATAGGTATACCGCTCGTCGGAGTCATGGCCGCCCCGAGCGGTGGGCCGCGTCTGATTCCGCCGCCCTCAGCCGACGGCGGTCGCCGACGGAGGGGCGCTGCCGCCCCGGGGCGACTCCGGGGCCATCAGCCGGATGATCTCCTTCTGGTCGGCCGGCGAGGGCAGGCCCCAGTGCGGTCGGTAGCCGTACACCTCGTGCAGTGGGGTGGAGCCGGTGCGGCCGTCCAGGATCTCCACGGCGTCCGTGCCGATCAGGCCGGGGTGTTCGACGCCGCACGCCTCGGCGACCTTGGTCAGGTCCCGGCGCAGCGTCCGCAGGTAGTTGGCCGCCCGGACGGACTTGAGCGTCGGGTCGAGGCCCCGGGCCAGCCAGGCGTTCTGCGTCGCCACCCCGGTGGGGCAGGTGTCGGTGTGGCACTTCTGCGCCTGGATGCAGCCGATCGACAGCATCGCCTCCCGACCCACGTTGACCATGTCGCAGCCGAGCGCGAACGCCACGATGGCGTTGTCCGGCAGGCCGAGCTTGCCGCTGCCGACGAACACCACCTGCTCGTGCAGGTCGTGTTCGGCGAAGACCTTGTAGACCCGGGAGAAGCCCTGCTGAAACGGGAGCGACACCGAGTCGGTGAAGATCAGCGGCGCGGCGCCGGTGCCGCCCTCGCCGCCGTCGACCGTGATGAAGTCGACGCCCCGGCCCGTGTCCCGCATCAGGCTGGCCAGCTCCTGCCAGAAGCTGAGGTCGCCGACCGCCGACTTGATGCCGACCGGCAGGCCCGTCTCGGCGGCCAGCAGCTCCACCCAGTCGAGCAGGCTGTCACAGTCGGAGAACTCGGCGTGCCGCGACGGGCTCACGCAGTCCTGCCCGGCCGGGATGCCCCGGGTGGCGGCGATCTCGCCGGACACCTTCGCCCCGGGCAGCAGCCCGCCGAGGCTCGGTTTGGCGCCCTGGCTCAGCTTGATCTCCAAGGCCCGGACGGGGGCGCTGGCGACCAGGTCCTTGAGCCGGTCGAGACTGAACCGGCCGTGCTCGTCGCGGCAGCCGAAGTACGCCGTGCCGAGCTGGAAGACCAGCTCACCACCGTTGCGGTGGTACGGCGACAGGCCACCCTCGCCGGTGTTCTGCAGGCACCCGGCGAGCGCGGCCCCCTTGTTCAGGGCGGTGATGGCGTTGCCGGAGAGCGAGCCGAAGCTCATCCCGGAGATGTTGACCACCGACTCCGGTCGGAACGCGCGTGCCCGATCCCGCGCCGCGCCCAGCACCTTCGCGCACGGCAGCCGTACGTCGTGGCCGGCCGTCGGGGACGACGGCGGCACGGCCCGGCCGAACGTGCGGTGCTTGATGATCGGGTAGCCGGGCGTGTGCTCGATGTCGTTGTCCGTGCCGAAGCCGAAGTAGTTGTTCTCCTGCTTCGCCGACGCGTACACCCAGCGACGCTGGTCTCTGGTGAACGGGCGTTCCTCGTCGTTGCCGGCCACGATGTACTGCCGAAGCTCCGGCCCGATGGCCTCCAGCAGGTACCGGGCGCGGCCGAGCACCGGGAAGTTGCGCAGCAGCGCGTGGTCGCGCTGGATCAGATCCCGCGCGGCGAGTGCCGCGACGGCGGCGGCGACGGCGGGTACGGCTCGACGGGCCCATGTCATGCTCGGCAACCTTTCCGCCCGCGCCGCCGGCCAAACCGACGCGCCGGCGACATTGCGCTGCTCAGGCCCCGGGTGCGTACTGCTGACCAGCGTCCGCCCGCGGCGGAGGCGGCACGGGATCACCCCGCGCCGCCTCCGGCGGAGGGTCAGTGGTGCGTGAACGACTGGCGGACCGTGCCGCCGACGATCGCGCACCACGTGCTCGTGCTGAGCTTGCCGTTGCGGGGCAGCCCGTGCAGCGCCTGCAGGTCCTGCACGGCCCCGCGGGTGGCGTGGTCGTACGCGCCGGTGACGGTGACCGCGTACCCCTTGGTCGCGAGGATCTCCTGGACGGCCGTGACCGGCGCGCCGGCGGCGTGCTGGTCGAGCTCGGGCGCCAGGGTCTCCCAGGTCGGCGTGGTGAGCGTGGCGTCCACGTCCACGGCGATGCCGTTGCGGGCCTGCCAGTCCTGCACGGCGGCCACGGTCGCGGCGTCGAACGTGCCGCTGACCGTCACGGCGTAGCCCCGGTAGGCCAGCAGGTGCTGCACCACCCGGACCGACGGCGAGTTGACGAACCGCCACAGATCCGGCCAGCGGCGGGCCGGCACGTCACCCAGCTTGGTGCCGAGGGCCGCGTGGACCCGCCGCCGCAGCTGCGGGAACTGCCGGTAGAACGCCGCGCCCGGGCAGTCGGTGGTGCGGAAGTCCCAGTGGCCGAAGATGTCGAAAGCGTGCAGCCCGTACTGCCGGCAGATGGCCACGCAGAGCTTGACCAGCGAGTCGGTCAGCGCCTCCGGCGGGGTCTCGGTGACGTACGTGCCCTCGTTCTCGATGCCGATGGCCCGGCCGTTCTCGCCCGGGCAGTGCGCCGAGATCATCTGACGGTCGCCCGCTTCGAGGCGTTCCAGGCTGCCCCGGCGGCCCTCCAGCACGTAGCCGCCGCGGCTCACCGTGAAGTGCTGGCCGGTGTCCGACCAGCCGTTGCCGTCGATGTGCAGGTCCTGGCAGTCGTGGGCCAGCTTGACCGCCTGCTCGCGGGAGTAGTCGGTGACGTTCGGGAATGCCATGTGATGCACGATGATCTTGTTGGTGGGGATGGCGCTGACCGACAGCGGGTCCTTCGGCGGGCGGGCGGCCCACTCGTCGCAGCTGATGATCCAGTCCAGGTCGGTGCCGGGAGCGGCCTGCGCCGCGCCCGAAAAGGCGAGTTCGCTTCCGACGACGGCGACCGTGGCCGCGCCGAGACCGGCCCGCAGCAGCGTTCGGCGGTCCACTTCGGAATGGTCGACGTGCATGACATCTCCTCCTGCGGCCGACGGCGGGGGGATGAAAAGTAGCTCCAGTGGCCGCACGTACTCCGGAGAATATTGCCAAGACTCGTCCGCGCGCTAGACCCTCCGAGCGGGAGCGGCGTTTCCCCGTCCGCTGGTGGGGGTAGGTCGGTGGCCTACCATCCCGGCTGCTCCGCATGGAGGAACGACCCTATGAGTGACAACGTCAGCGACGCGGTGGGCGACGCCCTTCGCTCGGTGATGCTCTTCCTGCCCAAGGCCGTCGCCTTCCTGGCGATCCTGGTGGCCGGTTGGCTGATCGCCAAGGCCGTACTGAAGATCGTGGAGAAGGTCCTCGAACGCGTGGGCTTCGACCGCGCCGTCGAGCGCGGCGGCATCCGCCGGGCCCTGAACCGCTCCCGGTACGACGCCAGCGACATCGTCGCGAAGCTCGTCTACTACGCGGTGCTGCTGCTCACCCTGCAACTCGCCTTCGGCATCTGGGGGCCCAACCCGATCTCCGACCTGATCACGGCCGTGGTCGCGTGGTTGCCCCGCGCCTTCGTCGCGATCGTCATCGTCGTGGTCGCCGCCGCCATCGCCAACGCCGTCAAGGACATCATCAGCGGCGCGCTCGGCGGGCTGTCGTACGGTCGGGTGCTGGCCGGTATCGCCTCGGTGTTCATCCTCGGCCTGGGCGTCATCGCGGCGCTGAACCAGATCGGCGTGGCCACCGCGGTCACCACCCCGGTGCTGATCGCGGTGCTGGCCACTGTGGGCGGCATCCTCGTCGTCGGGGTCGGTGGCGGCCTCATCCGTCCGATGCAGAGTCGCTGGGAGGCGTGGCTGACCCGCGCCGAGCAGGAGTCGCAGCTGATCGCCACGCACGCCCGTGCCTACCGGGCCGGTCGCCGCGACGCCGAGGCCGAACTGGCCCGCTCGACGGCCGCCCGCGCCGACGCGGACGCCACCCCGGTGACGACCCGGCCGTCCGACCCGGAGGCCACGCAGGTGGTGACCCGTCCCGCCGAGGCGGACGCGACGCAGGTGACGACCCGGCCGTCCGACCCGGAGGCCACCCAGGTGGTGACCCGTCCCGCCGACAGCGTCGACGACACCACGCAGGTGGTGGCCCGTTCGACCGACCCGGACACCACGCAGGTGGTGGATCCCCACCGTGACGCCGACACGACCCAGGTGATCAGCGGCGGGGTTCCGGGCCAGCGCAGCAGCAGCGACGACAGCGAGACCACGACGGTCATCCCGCCGGTGGATCCCCACCGGCGTTGAACCTCGGCGCGACGGCGGGGCGGGATCCACGCGGATCCCGCCCCGCTCCCGTCGGGCCGGCACGCCGAAAGCGCTGGCCGGCACCCTGACGCCGGTCTACCATCGCCGACATGACCTGGCGACATTGATCCAACGCCGTAGGCCGCACCCGTGGACCGCCACGGGCACCGCACGTCCGGTGTCCGTCTCCACTCCCACGGGAAGGCCCCATGACCCACCTCGCCTCGCGCGTGCCCGACCCGGCGGTCCGCCGGCTGTCGGTGACCCTCTACGGGTACGCGTTCCTCAGTGACCTCGTCCTGCTCTACCCGCTGTACGTGGTGCTCTTCGCCGACACCGGCCTGTCGGTGGGGCAGATCTCGTCGCTGTTCGTCATCTGGTCGGCCGCCGGCATCCTGTTCGAGGTGCCGTCCGGCGCGTGGGCCGACGCGGTGTCGCGCCGGCTGCTGCTGCGCCTCGCCCCGCTGGTGACCGCCGCCGGCTACGCGCTGTGGGTGCTGATCCCGTCGTACCCGGCCTTCGCGGTCGGGTTCCTGTTGTGGGGCGCCGGCGGGGCGCTGGTGTCCGGCGCCCTGGAGGCGCTGGTCTGGACCGAACTGGACCGGCTCGGCGCCGCCGGCCGGTACGCCCGGGTGCTCGGTCGGGCACGGACGGCGGGTGTGCTGGGCGTGGTGGTCACCGGGGTGCTCGCCGGCCCGGTGCTCGCCGTCGGCGGGTACCCGGCGGTCGGCGCGGCCAGCGTGCTCGCCTGCCTGCTCGCCGCCGCCGTCGCGGCCCGGTTTCCCGAGCACCGCCCGCCGCCCGGCGCGTCACCGTCACCGCCCGCGCACGACCCGCCGCCACCGGCGTACGACCCGGCGGTTGCCGTGCCGCCCGTCGCCGCGTTGCACGGCGATCAGCCGCCCGAGTCGGCGACACCGGACGACGACGGCGACCTGACCTGGTGGGACACGCTGCGGGCCGGTGTGACGCAGGTCCGCTCCCGGCCCCCCGTGCGGGCGGCCGTCCTGCTGGTCGCGGTGGTGGCCGCCGACTGGGGCGCGCTGGACGAGTACACGCCGCTGCTGGCCGTGGACACCGGCGTCGGCGCGCAGGCCGTGCCGCTGCTGCTCCTGCTGCTGTGGGCCGGCGTCACCGTCGGTGGGCTGCTCGCCCCGGCGGGGGAGCGGCTGGGCCACCGGGGTTACGCCGCGCTGCTCGGCCTGGTCGCCGTCGCGCTGGCCGGGGGCGCTCTGGTCCGGCACCCGGCGGGCTTCGTGCTGCTCGCGGTGGCGTTCGGCGCCGCGCAACTGGCCACCGTGCTGGCCGACGCGCGGTTGCAGGCCCGGATCACCGGCACCAGTCGGGCCACCGTCACCTCGCTGGCCGGGATGGCCACCGACCTGCTGATCATCGGGACGTACGCCGGTTACGGTCTCGTCGCCACGGCGGCCGGCAACGCGGTGGCGTTCGCGGCGGCGGCCGGGGCGTACCTCGTGGTGGCGCTGGCGCTGCTGGCCCGCCGGCAACACTCCGGACCGACACCGTGACGGCTGGGTCCCCGCGATGACCTCCCGGCTCAGGAGTCAGGGCTGGTCGCCGTCGAGGTAGACCCACCGGCCGTCCTCGCGGACGAACCGGCTGTGCTCGGTCAGCGTGCCCGGCCGACCCGCCTCGCGGTAGTGGGCGTGGAACGTCACCGTGCCGGTGGCGTCGAGCAGACCGCCGCGCTCGGTCTCGACGATCTCCAGCCGGGTCCACCGCTGCCCCGGGGTCAGCTCCAGTCGAGCGGGTCGGGTCGACGAGTGCCAACTGCGCAGCAGGTAGTCGGCGTCGCCGAGGGCGAAGGCGCTGAACCGGGAGCGCATCAGCGCCTCGGCCGTCGGCGCCTGGGCGGTACCGCCGTGGAGCGGGAAGCAGCAGTCGGCGTACGCCTGGCCGGAGCCGCACGGGCAGACCCGTCCGGTCGTCGCGTTCGCCCGCCGGCCACCCGTACCCCTGCCCATCCCGCCATCCTGCCGCACCGCCGGGCGCCCCGAGCGGCCGGCCGTCAGCCGTCCAGCGCCACCGGCAGGGGGACCGGCCGTTTCGCGACCCGGTCGTCCCCGGACGACCGGCCGCGCAGGTGCCGGGCCACCCAGGGCAGCAGGTGCCGGCGGGCCCAGGCCAGCTCGGCGCCGAGCACCTCGGCGCGGCGTCGCAGCGGCGCCGGCGGCAGCGGCGCCGTCCAGGAGTCGTCGAACCCGGGCAGACCGGCGGTGTACGCCAGCGCGGCGGCGATCCGCGCGTGCCCGGCGCTGTTGGCGTGCAGCCGGTCGTCGCTCCACAGCCGTGGATCGGAGGAGACCGGATGCGCTCCCAGGTCGAGCAGCGTGGCCCCGGTCTGCGCGGTGGCCGCGCGCAGGGCCTCGTTGAGTGCCAGCATCCGGCCCCGCAGCGGCCGGGCCAGCGGCATCACCGGCGCCGGGTCCGGCATGGTGAAGGTCAGGACGGTGGCGCCCTGCCCGACGAGTGCCCGCTGCATCGCCGCGACGTCCTCGGCGACCTGGTCGGCGTCGAAGGAGGGGCGCAGCACGTCGTTCATGCCGGCGACCACGGTGGCCAGGTCGGGGGCGAGATCGAGGGCCGGCTGGAGCTGCTCGGCGCGGATTCGCGCGGTGGTCCGGCCACGGATGGCCAGGTTCGCGTACTCCAGGCCGCCCTGGGCGCGCGCCACCGCCAGGGCGAACCGGTCGGCCCAGCCCCGGTAGCCGCCGGCGTCGTCCGGATCGTCGAGCCCTTCGGTGGTGCTGTCGCCGATCGCCACGTACCGCTGCCACATCACCCGGGCGAGGTTAGCCCCCGCCCGGACGGTGGCGGGCCGGTGGTCGACGGGCAGTGATGGTTGACGATTCTCCCTAGACTCGCGCCATGACGCGTTCCCCCGCGATATCGCTCGCCCCGAACGTCTGGCGGATCCCCACCGTGGGGCGTTCGGCCGTCAACTCGTACGCCTTCGTCGACGACGACGGCAGTGTCACGCTCGTCGACTGCGGGCTGGCCAAAGCGCCGGCCCGGATCGTGCGCGGGTTGGCCGCGATGGGCAAGGTGCCGGCCGACGTCACCCGGATCGTGCTGACGCACGCGCACCCGGACCACGCGGGTGGCGCGGCCGAACTGGCCCGCCGCACCGGCGCCCCGGTGGCCGCGCACGCCGACGACATCCCGTACGCCGAGGCCGGCCACAACCCGCCCGCAGACCCGGCGGTGACCGGCGGCCGGTTCTTCACCCGGGTGGCCGGCGGCCGGTTTCCCGCCGTGCGGGTGGCGCAGCCGCTCGCCGACGGCGACGTGCTCGACGTCGGCGGCGGCCTGCGGGTGGTGCACACCCCCGGGCACTCGCCCGGTCACGTGTCGCTGCTGCACGAGCCGACCCGACTGCTGATCACCGGGGACGCGCTGTTCAACGTGCTCGGCGTCCGCTGGTCACCGAAGTTGCTGTGCAGCGATTTCCGGATGACCCGGCAGACCTCCCACGTGCTCGGGGAGCTGGAGTACGACATCGCCGCGTTCACCCACGGCCCGGAGCTGACCGACCGCCCGCGGGAGCGGATCCGCGCCTTCCTGAGCCGCCCGCGCTGACCCGCCCGCGCTGACCGCTCGCGGCCGCGATGCCCACCATCGCGCCGCGGCTCAGAGCCAGCCGGAGCGGCGGAACAGGCGGTACAGGGCGAGGGCCGCCGCCGCCATCAGGGCCAGGGCCCCGGCGTAGCCGTAGCGCCACGCCAGCTCGGGCATGTGGTCGAAGTTCATGCCGTAGACGCCGGCGATGCCGGTCTGGGTGGCCGCGATGGCCGCCCACGCGGCGATCTTGCGCATGTCGTTGTTCTGCTCGACGGCGAGCTGCGCCAACCGGGACTGCACGATCGAGGTGAGCAGGTCGTCGTACGCCGCCACCCGGTCCACCGCCCGGGCCAACCGGCCGTCCACGTCCACGAACCAGCGGTGCAGGGCACGCGGCGGCCCGTCGGCGCCCGGGTCGAGCAGCGTCCGCATGGGCGTCTGCAGGGGCAGCACCGCCCGCTTGAACTCCACCACCTCCCGCTTGAGCTGGTAGATGTGCTGGATGTCGGCCGAACGGTCGCGGGCGAACACCGCCTCCTCGACCCGCTCCAGGTCCCGCTCCACGTGCCCGGCCACCTCCAGGTACGTGTCGACCATCCGGGCGCAGACCGCGTACGCCACCGCCCAGGGCCCGGCGGCCAGCAGCGCGGGGCGGCGCTCGATGTCGGCGCGGACGTCGCGCAGCGCCCCGGCGGCGCCGTGCCGCACGGTGACGGCGAACCGGTCGCCGAGCAGCACCATCACGTCGCCGGTGTCGATCACCTCGGAGGTGTCGGTCAGCTCGGCGTGCTCCACGTACCCGGCGGTGCGCAGCACCAGCAGGGTGACCGGTCCGTGCCGCTGCACGGTGGGCCGGTGCCCGTCGGCGAGCGCCTGCTCGACGGTCAGCTCGTCGAGGCCGAAGGTGCGCCCCACGGCGGCGAGCACGGCCGGCCCCGGCTCGTGCAGCCCCAGCCAGACGAAGGCGTCGCGGCCCCGGCGGGCACGGGCGTACGCGTCGGCGTAGTGCGGCCGGCCCGGCTCCCGTCGGCCGTTGACGTAGACGGCGCAGTCGACCACGGCGTCCGGATTGGATCGGCGGGGCGTGGGAGCCTCACCGCCCGGGCGGCCGAGCAGCCGCCGGGCCAGGGCGCGTACGCCTCGACCGGCCCGGTCCCGTACCGCTCGCTGATCCACGACGCGCCCCCTCCCGCGCACCGACGCGGCCACGGTGCTCGCAGGGCATGGTGCCACCGGATTCTGCCCAGCGGCGTCCGGCTCCCGACAGCGGGGGCTGTCGGCTCAGGCGGTGCGGGTGGCGAAGACGACGATGTTGTCCACGTAGTTGCCGGTCGTGTCGTCGAACCGGCCGCCGCAGGTGATCAGGCGCAGTCCGGCGGCGTCCGCCGGGCCGTAGACCAGGCCGCCGGGGAAGCGGTCCTTGGGGTACGCGTGGACGCCGTCCACTGTGAACGTGGTGACCCGCGCGTCGGCGCGGGTGACCTGGATCTCCTGGCCGGCGCGCAGTCGACCCAGGTCGAAGAAGACCGCCGGGCCGGCCGGCGAGTCGACGTGTCCCACCAGGACGGCGTTGCCGGTCTCTCCGGGGCTGACGCCGTGTTTGTACCAGCCGGCGAGGGTCGGCTTGTCCAGCGGGGGGACTTCCAGCACCCCGGCGGCGTCCACGCCGACGGCGACGATCTCCGCGCGTACACCGATGGCCGGAATCTGGACCCGGACGGGCGCGGCGCGGGGCAGCGGGGCCAGGTCCGGCGCGGGCCGGGTGTGTGTCGGCGCGTCGACCGGCGGGCGTGGGGGACGCGCCGGCTCGGCGGTGAGGCCGACGGTGATCAGCCCCAGCCCGGACACGCCGAGCAGGGCGACCACCGCCGGCAGGGTCCGTCGCCTCCACACGTGCTGACCTCCGTAGGGATCGTCGGGGTGCCCGTGCCGGTGTCACCGGCACGGGCACCCGTCCTCAGGGATGGAGCGCGTCGCCGGTCAGGCGACGGTGGACACCGGACGACGCCGGCGGAACAGGAGCACCGCGCCCGCGGCGGCGGTGCCGAGCAGGGTGCCTCCGGCGGCGAGGGCGCCCGCGTCGCGACCGTCGCGGTTGTCGCCGCCCGAGCCGGCCGGGGCGCCACCGATCGGGGTGACGGTGAACGTGGCGCTGCCCGCCGAGCTGCCGTCGCCGCAGGTCGCGGCCACCGTGTACGTGCCGAGGGTGAACCCGGCGGTGAACAGTTCGGCGCTGAGGCCGCCGCCAGCGGCGGCCGTGGTGGATCGGACGTTCTCGTCGCGGTTGGGTCCGGTGACCCGGAAGATGACGTCACCCGACTTCGGGTTGCAGGTCGTCGCGGTGAGCACGACGGTTCCTCCGACCGGCGTGGTGGCCGGTGACACGACGGTGTCGGCCAGTGCGGCGCCCGGCAGCAGGAGCGTGCCGAGGCCCACGCCGAGCGCCGCAGAGCAGAGTGCTGTTGAGACCTTCATACGCGTCTTCCCTCACTTTTCGTCCGCTGACTGCGTGGGACGTCGTTCGGGTGGCCAACTCCGTGACTAGCACCGGTGTGCCCAACACTAGGTCGGTTGGGACCCCGATCAGGTGAAAATGAGAAACCTTCGTTGCCGTCACGTGTCCACCCGAAGGCGGGGGAGAGCAGCGCTTGGACCCGGACGGCCCGAGGGGTGCCGGTGCTCCGATCGATGTCCGCTCGGGTCGGGCTGTCGCGGCTGGGCCGATGGCGAGGTATGGCCCAACCACGGCGGAAATGCCCGCCGGCCCGCTCAGCCGGCTCGCTCAGCCGGCCCGCTCGGCCGGTGCCGGTTCGGGCATCGGCTCGCCGGTCTCCAGGAGGGTCTTGAGGCTGGCCAGCAGCTCCGGCCAGCCGCCGCTGCCGTCGAGTTGACCGCTGATCGCCCGGTGCATCTCGCTGTCCGGGGAGAAGTCGTGGTGGATGACGGTCAACCGGACGGCCGAGGGCCCGTGCGGCTCGATCTCGAAGGTCACCGTCGACCGGCGCTCGCCGAGCCGAGCGGCCAGCTCCTCGGTGGACCAGCCGAAGTGCTCGGCGTGCTCGGGTTGGAAGCCGTGCCAGCTGTAGGAGAGGCGACGGTACGGCTCGGCGACCAGCACCCGCTGGCCGAGATCGCGAGGCTCGCCCTCCGGCGCGTCCTGCCACAGCACCGGTGACCCGACCTGCCAGTCGGACACCAGCGCGACCCCACCCCAGTAGCGGCGGGTGAAGGCGGGCTCCGTGAGCGCGGCCCACAGCCGCTGCGGGGTGGTGGTGACGTATGTCGTGTAGACGAAAGTGGGGCTTGCCATGGGCTGTTCCTCCAATGCTGTGCTCAGGTCGGCGAGCGCGGTCGCCCGCTGCCGGTCGTAGCGGCTCAGCCACCGGTCGGCGATGGCGTTGATCGGGGCGGCGTTGAGGAAGTGCACCTTCTCCCGGCCGCGCCGGACGGTCGTCACCAGGCCGGCTGCCTCCAGCACCGACAGGTGCTTGCTGACCGCCTGCCGGGTCGTCGGCAACCCGTCGCAGAGCTCTCGCAGGGTCTGGCCGTTGCGTGCGTTGAGCCGGTCGAGCAGCCGCCGCCGGCCGGGATCGGCCAGTGCCCGGAACGCCTCGTCCATCCGCCGCCCCCCCGAAAAGCAACCATTTGGTTGCCGATAACTTAGGCAACCGAATGGTTGCGTGTCAACCTCGCGCGAGGCCGAGTGACGGGAGCGGCGTGTGCGGCCGCCGGGGCGGTGTGGCAGCGTGGTGCGGTGACCGATTCCGCCCCGCTCGACGTCGATCTCGCGCTGCTCGGCGGCGGGGGCGCCGCCTCGCTGCTGCTCGCCGCGCTGGACCGGCACGGTGTCCGCGACCTGCGGATCGCCGTCGTCGACCCGGTGCGACGGCGCGGCCAGGACCGCACCTGGGCGTTCTGGGGCGACCCGAGCGCCGACCTCGACCCGCTGCTGAGCGCGAGCTGGCGGCAGGTCGAGGTGGCGACGCCCGCGCGGCGCCGCGTCCTCGACCTGACCCCGCTGCGGTACGCCATGCTGCGCTCCGGCCCGGTCTACGACCGGGCTGCCGAGGCCGAGCGTCGGCTGGACGCCGTCCGGATCGTCGCCCCGGCCGAGACGGTGACCGACGACGGCACCCGGGTGGTCGTCCGCACCGGCGACGGGCGTGTCGTACGGGCCGGCTGGGTGCTCGACTCCCGCCCCCGCCCACCCGCGCGAGCGGGGCGGACGACCTGGTTGCAACACTTCCGCGGCTGGTGGCTGGAGTCCGACCGCCCGGCGTTCGACCCGCGGCGGGCGGTGCTCATGGACTTCCGCACCCCGCAGCCCGCCCGGGGCGTCTCCTTCGGCTACGTGCTGCCGGTCAGCGACCGGTACGCCCTGGTCGAGTACACCGAGTTCTCACCCGGCCTGCTCACCGACGCCGGGTACGACAGGGCGCTGGCCGGCTACCGCGACCTGCTCGGGCTCGACCCGGCGGGGCTGCGGGTCCGCGAGGTGGAGAACGGGGTGATCCCGATGACCGACGCGCCGTTCTCGGCCCGGCCCTCGCCGCGCGTCGTCCGCCTCGGCACGGCCGGGGGCGCGACCCGCCCCTCCACCGGCTTCACCTTCTCCGCCATGTACCGCCAGGCCGACCAGGTGGCCCGCGCGCTCGCCGCCAACCAGCCGCCAGTGCCGAAGGCCGCGTACCCGGCCCGGCACCGCTGGATGGACGCGGTGGCGCTGCGCGCGCTGGACCGGGGCGGCGTCGGCGGTCCCGAGTTCTTCGATCGGCTCTTCGACCGCAACCCGCCCGAGCGGGTCCTGCGCTTCCTCGACGGCGTCACCACCCCCGCCGAGGAGATCGCGATCATGAACTCCACTCGACTGCTGCCGATGATCGCCGCCACGGCCGGCGACGCGGCGCACCGCGTGCGCGACCGGCTGCGGCCCGCCCGGCCCGCGCCGGCCATCCCGGCGGCCGTGGTGGGCCGGCCGCTCCGGCCCGTCGCCGACTCGGAAACCTGACCCGGGCCGGTCAGCGCCGGGCGGTCACCCGGTCGCGGATCAGCACGCGCAGGTCCTCCATCGGGTCACCGTCACCGGCCCCGAGCAGCGTCTTCGTCGCCGCGATAGTCAACCCCAGCTCCGGGTACGCGTACGCGAGGCTGCCGCCGCTGCCGGCCGCGCCGAACGAACCGTCGTCGTCCACCGCGTACCCGAGGCCCCAGGTCGCCTCCTGCCCGAACACCCACTCCGGTCCGGGCGGCCCGTCCAGCGTCGTCGCCTCCCGCAGCCGGGCCGGCGAGATCAGCCGGACACCGTCCACCTCGCCGATCAGCGCCGCGAGCATCCGTGCCGCCGCCCGCGCGGTCACGGTGCCGGTGGCCGGCACATCGGCGGCCAGGACGTCGGCGCGGCTGCCGACCTGCGCACCCGGTCGGACGCCCGCCGGGGCGACCCGGTCGAAGTTCGGCAGGTTGGCACTCGCGTAGTCGAACAGCGCCGCCATGTTGCGGTCCTCGACACGGGCCAGCCGGCCCAGCTCGGCCGCCGGAACACCGAGGTACAGCTCGTCGGCCACACCGAGTGGCCCGGCCACGTCCTCAGCGAGCACCGCCGAGACGCGCCGGCCGGTCACCCGGCGGACCACCTCACCGACCAGCCAGCCGAAGGTCCACGCGTGGTACGCCTTCACCTCGCCGGGTGGGGCGATCGGCTCCGCGTCGGCCACGACGGCGCACATCCGGTCCCAGTCGGTGAAGTCCTCCGGCGTCACGTCGGCGGGCAGGACGGGCACGCCGGCGGTGTGGGTGAGCGCGTGCCGGAGGGTGATCCGCTCCTTGCCGTGCCGGGCGAACTCCGGCCACACGTCGGCGATCCGCAGGTCGTAGTCCAGCTCGCCGCGCTCGGCCAGCACGTGTACCACGGTCGAGGTGACGGCCTTACCGGTGGACGCGCTCCAGACCGGGGTGTCCGCCCCCAGTGCCCGGCCGGTGGCCCGGTCGGCGATCCCGGCCTGCACCGTCAGGATCGGCTCGCCGTCGAGGTACGCGGCGACCTGCACCCCGGATTCCCGGCCGCTGGCGATCAGCTCGTCGATCGTCTGCCGTACGTCGGCCCGCAGGCCGTCCCAGTTCCCGTCCACGGTCGTCGACTCTGACAGAGCAGGCAGCGATCGCGCGCATGATTATCGGCCACCGGCGCGACCTGCGCGGTGCCCTCAGTCGGTGAGCAGCCGCCCCCGCAGCCGAGTGGTCAACGACTCGTTCACGTCGAGACGGTCGGTGGCGTAGCCGACCACCGACCCGTACGCGGTGGTCAGGTCGGCCAGGAAGTGCCGGATGACGGCTTCGGGGGCGCGACCGTACCCGGGCCAGCGCAGCTCACGCTCGGGGTTCAGGGCCCGCCAGTCGGCGATGAGGCGCTCGGTGGCCAGCTCGGTGCGCGCGAAGTCGGCGACGATCTGCTCCTCGTCGACGCCCAGCAGGGCCAGCAGCAGCGCGGCCAGCAGGCCGGTGCGGTCCTTGCCGGACGCGCAGTGGAAGACCAGCGGCGCTTCGGTGGCGGCGATCACCTCCAACGCCTGGCGCAGCTCGGCGACCCCGTCCTCGGCGACCTCGGCGTACCGGTCGGCGAGGTAGCGCCACGGGTCGACCGTCTCCTCGATCGTCGCCTGATCGTAGGGGCGGTGCTCGATGCTGAGGTTGTGCCAGGCCAGCCCGTCGATCTGTGGTGCTCGACCCCGTGCGGCGATCTCCCACGGATACCGCAGGTCGATCACCGTGCCGACGCCGAGGGCGTGGAACCGGTCCAGGTCGGCGCCCGCCAGCTTGCCCAGCGAGTCCGAGCGGTAGAGCAGGCGCCAGCGGACCGTACGCCCGTCGTCGGTGCGGTGACCACCGAGGTCGCGGAAGTTGTGCAGACGGTCGAACGCGACGTGCCGGTCCATCCGGCAGACCCTAGTGCCTCCGGCCCCGGCGTGGCGGCCCCCGACAGGCCAGCGCGAGGTCACCGCCCGGTAGGTTGCCTGCCATGGTGGACGCGGCGGCCGGCAGGGGCGTGCAGATCTGGACCGACGGGGCGTGCAGCGGCAACCCCGGACCGGGCGGCTGGGGCGCCCTGCTGCGCTACGGCGACCACGAGCGGGAGCTGTGCGGTGGCGAGGCGACCCCGACGACCAACAACCGGATGGAGCTGATGGCGGCCATCCAGGCCCTGGAGAGCCTGAACCGGCCCGTCACGGTCGAGCTGCACACCGACAGCACCTATGTGCGTAACGGCATCACGAGCTGGCTGGCGTCGTGGAAGCGAAACGGCTGGCGGACGGCCGCGAAGCAGCCGGTCAAGAACGCCGACCTGTGGCAGCGGCTGGAGGCGGCCTGCGAGCGGCACGAGGTCACCTGGCTGTGGGTGAAGGGGCACAACGGTCACCCGGAGAACGAGCGCGCCGACGGTCTGGCCAACAAGGGCATGACCGAGGCGCGGGCGGCGCTGGCGAGCCGCTAGGGCCTGTTTCATAAGGGCGGTCGAGCCGAGGCGGAGTCCGGGCGGCGATCCGGCAAGGCGCGGTTTCGTCCGGATACCGGTGTTGTATCCGGACGAAACCGCAACGCCGCCGGTCGTCGTCCGGGCCCGCCGCAGGCCGGCCAGTTCTTATGAAACAGGCCCTAGGTCGTCCGCTCGGTTCGGCGGGTCGCGTCGGGGTGCCCCGGCATGCTCGACCCGCCGCCGCTGCTGCCGGAGGAGCCGCCGGTCATGCCCGAGCTGTTGTCCTCGGTGACGATGTCCGGTGGCATGTCGGTGTCGGCCGGCGGCGGGACCTCGGTGTCCGCCTCGACCTGCACCAACGGCACCTGGCCGGCCTCGTCCTCGCTGTGCTGCGGGTCGCCCGGCAGCTCACCGTCGCGCTTTCGGTAGCCCACGCCGTGCCCCCCGTCGATGCCGGTCCGCGTCGGCCGTGGCTACCCGGCGTCGTCACCCACGAAACCTCGCGCGGCGGCAGCAGCCGTCTGGGTGAGCGGGACCGGCTCCGGCGCGGCGTTCGGCAGGCGCAGGGACCGCCGACGGGTGTCGGGCCGGCCGGAGCCGCCGTGCCCGCGTACCGCGCGGCTCGTCGCACCGCCGTCAGCGGCGGCGGCCCCGGCGGGTCGGGGC
>NZ_JBEXHY010000096.1:0-20478 GCF_040608295.1 Micromonospora sp. NPDC005197
CCGGCCGCCGCGGCCCAGCCCACGGCGCCCAGCTGGGTGACGCCGCCCAGCACGGCCACGGCGACCGCGAGCAGCGCCGTGCCGGCCGCCGCGCCCGCCAGCAGGACGCCGAGGCGCGGCGCCAGCCAGGCCCGCCGGTCGACCGGGGCGCTGGTCACCCAGCTCTGGGTGGCCGGGGTCACCAGCAGCGGGCCGAGCGCGCGCAGACCCCGCCAGGCGAGCCCCGCGCCGGCCAGCAGCGCGGCGACCGCCAGCCACCAGCGCACCCCCTCGTCGGCGCGGCCGACGGTGGGGGAGACCAGCACGTCGCGGCTGGCGCTGACCGCGAACCAGCCGTACATGCCCACGAAGAGCACGATGACGTACGCGTCGCCCAGCACGTCGCCGAGGGAATGCTCGTGGTGGCGGCGGCGGGCCCGGCGCAGGTGCGTACGCACCTGCCGGGCGGTGGGCAGTCCGGCGGGTGTCTCGGCGATCGTGGCCGGCGGGGCGCTCACCGACCGATCTCGATCCGCTCGTCGACCACCGCGTCGATCAGCTCCGGGTCGTGCGAGGCCAGCAGCACGGCGGTGCCGGCGTCCCGTTCCCGGCGCAGCCGATCGGCCAGCCACTGCCGGCCGCGTACGTCCAACCGCTGCTCGGGCTCGTCCAGGATCAGCACCCGTCGTGGGCGCACGAAGCACGACGCCAGCGCCAGCCGGCGGCGCTGCCCACTGGACAGGGTCACCGGCAGCTGGTCGCGTGCCGGCTCCAGGCCCAGCTCGGCGAGCACCTCCTCGACCGACTCGGCGTCGCCCCCGTGGGCGTACGCGACCAGCTCCAGGTGCTCGACCACCGACAGGTCGGGGAAGAAGTCGATGTCGTCCAGGGCGGCCGCGACCAGCGCCCGCACCTGCGGATCGGTCTCGTCGGCCCGGCGGCCCTGCACCAGCACCTCACCGGCGTCCGGACGGTCGGCGCCGACCACGCACCGCAGCAGGGTTGTCTTGCCGCTGCCGTTGGGGCCCAGCAGCACCGCGATCCGACCCGCCGCCAGCGTGAAGCTCACGTCGTCGAGCACGACCAGGTTGCCGAAGTTGCGGCTGAGTCCCCGCACCGAGAGAGCGTCCACGGTCACACACTCTCCCAGACCCGTGCCACCGGCCAACGCGAGCGATGGACATCACGCCGGCCCGGCGGGCCACGCGGTTCAGAGGCCGGCCGGCGGCGCGTCGGCGTCCTGCTCCAGGCGGTCGTCCGCGGCGGCCAGGGCCCGGTCGTCGGCGACCTCCTCGGCCACCGTCGCCGCGTCCGCCCAGAGCCGCCGCGCCTCGGCCCCGTCGCCCAGCGCGGCGGCGGCGTCGCCCAGGTACAGCAGGGTGCGGCCCAGCCCCGCCGTGGGCCGGGCCTCCGCCCGCAGCCGCCGGCTCTCGGCCAGCAGCTCGTACGCCGCCCGCGCCTGCCCCGGCGTGCTGGTCAGCAGCGTCGCGCCGGCGTTGAGCAGCGCCGCGGCGCGGCTGGTCGGGTCGTTGACCGACTCGTACTCGCGCAGGGCGGCCCGCCACGCCTGCGCCGCGTCCAGGTGCTCGCCGAGGGTCGCGTGCACCAGCACCAGGTTGGTCAGCGCCGCGGCGTAGCCGCGCGCGTCACCCACCGACCGGAACGTGTTCGCCGCCCGCACCAGGTGGTGGTGCGCGCTGTCCAGCTCACCCCGGGCCAGTTGCGCCGCGCCCAGGCCCAGGTCGGTGAGGGCATGCCCGGCGCGGTCCGCCGACGAGCGGTGCCGGCGGGACAGCTCCAGGTGCTCCACCGCGTCGTCGAGCTGCCCGAGATCGAGCAGGGCCAGGCCGAGGTTCATCCGTGCCTGGGCGGTGCCCCGCCGGCCGCGCTCGGCCACCGCGAGGGTGAGCGCCGCCGCCGCGCCCTGCGGGTCGTGCCGGCGTCGGCGCAGCACACCCAGCTCGTTGTGCGCCCACCCGGCGATCTCCGGCCGGTCGTCGGCGGTCGGGGTGGCCAGGACCGTGCGGCAGACCTGCTCCCACTCGTCGAGCCGCTCGACGTGCGCGAGCCACCCGCACAGCGCCACGGCCAACCGGAACCACCACCGGCGGACCCGACGGGGCAGCGTCTCGGCCGCTCCGGCCGGCACCCGGACCACCGCCAGCAGCAGCTCCTGGTGCAGGTCGAACCAGCCGTACGGGTCGTCGTCGAGCGGCAGCGACCACTCCCGGTCCGGCGGGGAGCCGAGCACGGCCAGGTTGGCCGCGTGTCTCTCGGCCCGGCGGGCCAGGTGCCGGGTGAGCCGGGCCTGCGCGGCGACCCGGGAGCGGGCCGGCTCGGCGTCGCGCAGGTGCAGCCGGGCGTTCGCGGCGAGCAGCGGGCGGACCTCGTACCGGTCGCCGCTGGCGCCGACCACGAACGCGGCGGCGGCCAACTCATCGAGAAGCGCGCTCACCCGCTCGGGATGGCGGCGGGCCAGCGCGGCGATGGTCGGCCGGTCCACCGGGGCGGGGGTCAGCGACATCAGCCGGTACAGCCGACGCGCCTCGCGGGTCAGCGCCCGGTACGCGGTGTCCCGTTCGGTGACGAGCTGGGCCGCCGGCGAGACGGCGACGCGCTGGTGCGGCGGGGTGCGCACCGCACGCCGCAGCGCGTCCAGCACGTCGGAGTGCCGCCAGCCGTGCTGGGCGGTGCGGTAACCGAGCGCCCGCACGGTGCGGGGCTGCCGCCCGCACAGGTCGACGATCTCGCGTACCGCCGGGTCGGTGCGCGGGTCGGCGCGGCGGATCCGGGCGGCGGGCGCGGCCCCACCGGCCGCCGCGAACAGCTCGACCGCCTCGTCCGGACCGGGCTCGGCGATCCAGTGCTCCACCACGCCGCCCAGGCCGCTGAGCGCGGGGCCGCCGGCCAGCAGCAGCCGGCAGGTGCGGGCGGTCGGCGGCAGCAACGCGCGGACCTGCTCGGGACGGTCGACGTTGTCCAGCACCAGCAGGATCTTGCGACCGTCGAGCTTGCGGCGCAGCGCGGCGGCGGCGGCCGCGAGGGCGTCCGGGCGGCCCGACGTCGGTGGCGCGGTGCCCAGGACGCCCGCCAGCGCGGTGAGCACCTGCCGCGCGGAGCGGGGACGACCACCGCGGCGCAGGTCGAAATGGTACTGCCCGTCCGGGAAGTCCTCCCGGCACAGGTTCGCCGCCTGGACGGCGCAGGCGGACGTGCCCACCGCCCGCCGGCCCAGCACCGCCACCGCGTGCTCGCGGGCGAGCAGGTCGAGCACCGCCCGGACGTGCTCCTCGCGGCCGGCGAACCCGGCCGTGTACGGCAGGGTGGGCACGTCGGTCAGCGGTGTGGTGACGACGTCGGTGGGCTCCGGGCCGGTCTCCCGCACGGCACGTCGTCGGCGCAGCTCGAACACCACGAAACCGACGCCGCCGATGACCGCCACCACGATGCTGGCCGGGCCGAGCACACTTGCCGCGAACTCGGACAGCAGGTTGCTGGCCAGGTTGCCGAACACGCCGCTGAGCAGCGTGCCGATCGTCACGAGCACCGGCCAGCGCGGCGTCCGGCCGGGACCGGTGGGGCCGGTCACCGGACGCCCCCGGAGACCAGCCCGGCGACGAGCTGCCGTCGGGCGAGCACCATCAGCACCACCGGAAGCACCGAGGCGAGCACCGACCCGGCGGCCAGGACGCCACTGTTGGACACGAAACCGCGGCTCTGCCCGGCCAGGAACAGCCCGAGCGGGGTGGCCTCCGGCCCGCTGAACAGCAGGCCCACGGCCAGGTCGTTCCAGACCTGGACGAACTCCAGCACCGAGACGGCGATCACGGCCGGCAGGTTGTGCCGGGCCAGCCGGTGCAGGGTGCCCCACCAGCGCCGACCGCCCAGCCGGGCGCCCCGCACCTGCTCGGCCGGCAGGTCGGCGAACGCGTTGCGCAGCACCAGCACCGCGAACGGCACCCCCAGCGCCACGTGCACCAGGGCCAGCCCGCGGGCGGTGCCGGAGGAGAGCACCACGCCGAGCACCTCGTTGACCGGCCCGGCGATCACCTGCACCGGGACGACTGTGGCGGCCATCAGCAGCAGCCCGGTCGCCTGCGCGGCCGGCCCGGTCAGCCACGCCAGCGGGTACGCGGCCAGCAGCGCGACGACCAGCACCGAAGCGGTGACAACGGTCGCCAACAGCAGCGTGAAGCCCAGCGCCCGCCACAGCTCGCCGCCACCGAGCAGCGCCGCGTAGGAGCCCGTCCCGGGCGGAGCCGACCACCAGCCGCGTGCGGCGGCGTCCACCTGCCCGTGCGCGGAGGTCGCCACGAGCACCACGAGCGGGATCAGCCAGGCCACCGCGCCGCCCGCGGCGAGCAGCCGGAACAGTCGTCGCGGCGGTGTCGTCGTCGGGGCGGGCCCGGGTGTCGCCTCGACGCGGGGTGGCGGCCACGCCTGGCGGACGAAGAACGCCGCCACCAGCATCCCGGCGACCACCGCCACCAGCCAGACGACGCCGAGCGCGGCGCCCTGCCCGGTGGTGGTGCCGCCCGAGGTCTGCCAGACCCGCAACGCGAGCACCGCCGCGTCGTCGCGGACCGACCCGGGCGTCATGACGAGGATCAGGTCGAAGGTCCGGCTGGTGCCGAGCGCCACCAGCGCGAAGACCACCGCGACGGTGCGCAGCAGCAGCGGTCGCCACTGCGCGTCCCACAGGACGTGCCGTCGGCCGCCGCCATAGGCGCGGACCGCGTCGGCGAGGCTCGGCGGCAGCCGGTCCAGTGCGGCCCGGAAGACCAGCACGGCCAGACCCACCCACGCCCAGACGAACGCCGACATCAGCGCCACCGTGACCAGGCCCGGCCCGAGCAGTTGCGGCGCGTTGTCGTCCGACCGGCCGGTCAGCCGTGCCGCGAGCAGGGTGGCCAGGCCCCGGGTCGGGTCGGGGTCGTACATGAGGCGGAAGGTCACCCCGGTGACGACCAGCGGCAACGCCACCGGCACCAGCAGGATCAGACGGACCAGCCCGCCCTCCTGGGAACGGCGGGACGCCACGGCGAACAGGTAGCCCAGCGCCGTCACCACCGCCGGCACCAGCACCGCCCACAGCACCGTCCGGCCGACCACCGCGCCGGTGCCGGGCGCGGCGAGCGCCGCGCGGAAGTGCTCCGCGCCGACCCAGCGACCGTCGGTGGTGACGCTGGCGTGCAGCGTGCGCAGCACCGGCCACAGCACCAGCGCGCCGAGCAGCAACGCGGCCGGCAGCAGCAGCGCGGAGGTCGCCCCGGCCGCCGGGTAGGCCCGGCCGCGTCGGGGCGGGCCCACGTCGTCCAGCACCGCCAGCTCGCCGAGCACCTTGACCTGGCTCATCGGCCGCCGCCCGCGTCGCGCGCCGCCGCCGCGAGCTGCCCGGTGGCCCGGCGAACCGCCTCACCGGCGGAGACACCGTCGGTGACGTCGGCGAAGAAGTCCTGCATGATCCGCCAGATGCCCACCCCGTCGGAGCCGGTGAACGCCCCGGGCAGTTGGTCGGAGAGGTCGAAGTGCAGGGTGTCGGGGCCGCGCATCTCGCGGGCCAGCTGGCGACGGACCGGGTCGGCGTAGTCGGTGAGCGCGATGGTGGTGTTCGGCGACAGGTAGCCGCCGGCACGCAGCCAGGGCTGGAACGAGTCGGCCCGGGTCAGCCACTCGACCAGCTCCACCCCGCCCCGGGCGTCGGCGAACACCACCGCCACGTCCCCGCCCACGATCAGCGCGCCGCCGCCCGTACCGGCGCTCGGGAACCGGAAGGTGACCGGCTCCTCCGGGCCGCGCCGGAACCGGCCGACCACCTCGGCGGTGAAGTCGGCCTCGAAGACCATCACCGCCCGTCGGGAGCGCACCACCTGGATCACCGACTCCTCGTACTGGGTGAGCAGGGCGCGTCGGCCGCCGCCGGGGAAGGCGCCGTCGATGCTCCACAGCTCGGCGAGCCGGTCCAGGGTGTCGCGCACCGGCCGGCCCTGCCAGTCGGCGTCCGGCCCGGCGAGGGCGTCGTAGGCGGTCGGCGCGAGGTCGGCCAGCACGTTCTCGAACCAGTCGGTGAGCACCCAGCCGTCCGCCGCGCCGATCGCCAGCGGCGCCGGGCCGGCGCCGCGCCGGGCGAGCGCGCCGAGGCGGCGGGTCAGCGAGACCAGCTCGTCCCAGCTGGTCGGCTGCTCGGGCAGCATCGAGGGCAGGTGCCAGACCAGTGACTTGTGCGCGGCCTTCACCCAGACGCCGTAGCGCTGCCCGCCGGCCATCAGCAGGTCGCTGAGCCCGATGGGCACCGCGTACTCGGTCGAGGGGCGCACCGGGCGCAGCCAACCCCGCTCCGCGTACTCCGTCACCAGGCCGGGGCGCGACAGGATCGCCACGTCCGGCGAGGTGCCCGCGAGGTGTCGGGCGCGCAGGAACGCGTCGATGTCGTTGCCGGCGCTGACCACGCGCACCGGGTGGGGATAGGTGGCCACGACCTCCCGGAAGCGGTCCAGCTCGCTGCCGCTCCACACCACCGCCACCTGCACCGAGCGGCCGCCGCTGGTACACCCGGCCGCGGTCGCCGCCGCGCCGGCCGCGGCGGCGCGCAGCAGCGTACGCCGGGTGACCCGGCCGGCCGGCGTCACCGCAGCGCCTCGTCGGGCTCGGTGACCAGATCGTGGTGGCGGGGGATCTCGGCGAGCGTGGCCGGGTCGGCGGTGCAGACGAGCACGGCCACCCCCGGCGCGTCCGGGGGCGCCAGTCGGGGCAGCAGGTCGGCGAGGCGACTGCCGCCGGACGGGTCGACGGGCAGGTCGACCACGAGCACCTCGGGCAGGCAGACCGCCGCCCGGGCCAGCGCCACCCGGAAGCGCTGGGCGTCGGAGAGCAGGTGCGGCAGCAGATCCAGCGTCGGCGCCAGCTCCAGCCGGTCCACCACGGTCGCCGTCCAGTCGTCGGCCACCTCGTGCACCCGCTCGCGTTTGCGCTGGCCGTACTCGATGTTGCGGCGCACGGTGAGCTGCGGCAGCAGCGCGCCGCCGGCGGGCACGTACCCGATCTGCCGGCGCGGCGGCGCGAGCGCCGTGACGTCCCGGTCACCGACCATGATCCGCCCGGTGACCGGGGCGGCGAGCCCGGCCAGCACCCGGGCCACGGCCGTGCCGACCCGCGGTGGCGCGACCAGGGCGACCGTCGCGCCGGACGGGACGTCGAGCGTCACCGGCCCGGTGCCGGGGACGGCGACCAGTGCGCGTAGTCGTAGCGTGGCCCTCACCTCCGGTGACCGCTGGTGCCCGTCCCAGGGTGGCACACCCTGCCGACAGTCGATGTCCCGCCGATCTTCCACTGTGGAAGGGGCGGCGGCTACCGGGTCGGCGGGCCGGAGGGGGCGTAGAGGGCGGCCAGCCCGGCGGCGGTGGCGGCCAGGCGGTCGCGGAGCGCGACCGGGGTGAGCACCTCCACGTCGGCGCCGAGGCGCAGCAGGTCACCGTGGGCGTGGGTGAGCGACTCGATCGGCAGGACGGCGGTCACCCAGCCGTGCGCGTCGGGTGGCCCTGCGCTGGCGTCCACCGCGGACACCACCGGGTCGCTGCCGATCTCCCGCAGCCGTTCCCGGCCGGCGGGCGACAGCCGTACGGTGGCCTCGTCGCGGTGCAGCCGGGCACGGAACCGCAGCACGTGCTCCCGCCACCAGGCCGGCAGGTCGAAGTCGGCCGGTCGGTCGAACTCCTGCGCCAACGGGGTCAGCGCGAGGATCTGGTTGACCCGGTAGGTCGCCGGCTCGGCGCGGCCCGGTCGCGTGGCCACCACGTACCACCGGCCGCCCTTGAGCACCAGGCCGTACGGCTCCAGCACCCGGGTGACCTCGCCGCGCCAGCCGCGGTAGCGGACCTCGACGCGCTGCTGCCGCCAGACGGCCTCGGCCGTGCGGGCCAGCTCGGGGGAGGCGTCGCCGTCGGCGTACCAACCGGGTGTGTCCAGGTGGAAGCGTTGCCGCAGCTGGGTGGCCCGGTCGCGCAGGGGTGCCGGCAGGGCGGCGTGCAGCTTGAGTTGCAGGGCGGCCACCACGTCGCCGTAGCCGAGCTCGTCGGCGGGGCCGGGCAGCCCGGCCAGGAACAGCCGGTCGGCCTCCTCGCCGGTCAGGCCGGTCAGCCGGGTCCGCCAGCCGTCGACCAGCTGGTAGCCGCCGGCGTGCCCGGCCTCGCCGTAGAGCGGGATGCCGGCGGCGTGCAGCGACTCCACATCCCGGTAGATGGTGCGCGGGGAGACCGACAGCCGCTCGGCGAGCTGCGCGGCGGTCAGCCGACCGTGCGACTGGAGCAGCAGCAGGACGGAGAGAAGTCGACTGGCCCGCACTTCACTGACACTAGCTGTCAGGGGAGCCGTCCTACCGTCCCGGCATGGCTTTTCGCGACAAGGATCTACGAACGCTGGCGCCGGTCCTGGTGGACGGTCGGCAGCTCAAGCGCTACCACATCGACCAGCCGGAGCGGCCGATCGAGCCGGAGGTGTGCAAGGCGGCGTACGACCTGCTGCCCGCGCTGCTGGCCGACGTCCCGTCCGACGGCACACCGGCTGCCGGCTGGGTGGTGCTGCACCGGGGCGCGGACACCGGCGCCTACCTGCTGGCGTACACCTGGGTGTGGGACAACGTGGTGGAGGCCCGCATCGCCGTGGCCGGCCAGCCCGCGCTGGACTGCCCGGACGACGACCCGACCCACTTCGTCGACCTGCGCCGGCCCGGGGTGGGCTGCGTGTGGGAGCTGGCGGTGCTGGAGCACGAGCGGGCCGCCTGGGTCCGGCACATGCTGGTGCCGGAGGCTCCCGACCTGACCGGCTATCTGGATGACACGCGAGCGGAAGGGCCGGTGGGCCGCTGATGGGCGACTTCGACTTCTACGTGGGCACCTGGAACGTGGTCAACCGAAGGCTGCGCGAGCGGCTGACCGGCTGCGACGAGTGGGACGAGTTTCCCGGGGTGTCGGTCGCCCACAGCTTCTTCGGCGGCGGCGGCAACTTCGACGAGATCACCTTTCCGACCAAGGGTTTCTCCGGCGCCACGATCAGGATCTTCGACCCGGCGAGCGAGCAGTGGTCGATCTACTGGATGAACAGCGGTCGCGGGGAGCTGGAGCAGCCGCCGATGGTGGGGCGTTTCGTCGACGGGGTGGGCCGCTTCTACGCCGACGACCAGGACGAGGGTCGGCCGGTCCGGTGCCGGTTCATCTGGTCGGGGATCACCGCGACCACGGCCCGCTGGGAGCAGGCGTTCTCGGTCGACGGCGAACGCACCTGGGAGACGAACTGGATCATGGAATCCACGCGAGCGTCCACGGACTAGCCTGCGGGCCATGCGCAGATGGCGGCGGGTGGATCCGTGGGGCGCCCGGCAGGTGGTCACCGGATTCATGGTGCTGGTCGGGTCGACGATGACGGTGTTCGTGGTGGTCACCGTCGGACGCGGGTTGGCCGAGGGCAGGGTCGACGCAAACGCTGCCCTCGGTCTGACTGGCGCGTTGCTGTTCCTCGGACTGTGGCTGACCTTCGTTCTCCGGCTGCACCTGGCCGGGATCTACGTCAACGACCGGGGCGTACGGCTGCGGCACGTGTTCCGCACGCGGACGGTGCGGTGGTCGGAGGTGACCGGCTTCGAGGCGCGTCCCGCGCTGCTTTTCGGCGGGCCCACCGGGCGCGACGCCTGCTGGGTGCTGACGACCGACGGGGCGTTCGAGTCGGCGGTGCAGCGGCGTTCCAGGACGGCGAGCCTGCGCAAGAACAACGGCCCGGTGCTCTCCGCCGACGACTTCGCGCGGATGCTCGCCCGGCTCGACGCCGAGCGGGCCGCCCACCGCTACGGTCAGCGCGGCGGCTCGGCGTCGGTCTCGCGTTAGGTGCCAGGTGTCCGGGACGGTGTTAGTGTCCGTCCACCGCCCCGGACGGGAGGAACGCGATGCCCTCCGACCACGTCGACGTGCTCATCATCGGCGCCGGCCTGTCCGGCATCGGCGCCGCCTGCCATCTGCGCCGCGACTGCCCCGACAAGACGTACGCGGTGCTGGAGGCACGCGACGCGGTCGGTGGCACCTGGGACCTGTTCCGCTACCCCGGCATCCGGTCCGACTCGGACATGTTCACCCTCGGCTACTCGTTCCGGCCGTGGACCGACGCCACGGCCATCGCCGACGGCGCGGCCATCCGGGAGTACGTGCGGGAGACCGCCCGGGAGTACGACGTGCAGCGCCACATCCGCTTCTCCCACCGGGTGACGCGCGCCGAGTGGGACAGCGGCACCGCCCGCTGGACGGTGCACGCCCAGCGCACCGACACCGCCGAGACCGTGGTCCTGACCTGCTCGTTCCTGTTCGCCTGCACCGGCTACTACCGCTACGACGAGGGCTACACGCCCACCCTGCCCGGCGTGGACGCGTACGCCGGGCGGCTGGTGCACCCGCAGCACTGGCCCGACGACCTCGACCACACCGGCCAGCGGGTGGTGGTGATCGGCAGCGGCGCGACCGCCGTGACCCTGGTGCCGGCCCTGGCGCAGCGGGCCGCGCACGTGACGATGCTGCAACGCTCACCCACGTACGTCATCGCCCTGCCCTCGCGCGACCGGCTGGCCGGCGCGTTGCGGCGCTGGCTGCCGGCGAACGCCGCGTATTCCGTGGTGCGGTGGAAGAACGTGCTGCTGTCCACGGTCAACTTCCAGCTCAGCCGACGCGCGCCCGGCCTGGTCAAGCGGCTGCTCCGGCGCGGCGCGAAGCGCCAGCTGCCGGTCGGGTACGACGTCGAGCGGCACTTCTCGCCCCGCTACGACCCGTGGGACCAGCGGCTCTGCGTGGTGCCCGACGGTGACCTGTTCACCGCCGTGCAGCAGGGGCGGGCGTCCGTGGTGACCGACACGATCGACACGTTCACCGCGCACGGTGTCCGGCTGGCCTCGGGCGACGAGCTGACCGCCGACATCGTGGTGACCGCGACCGGGCTCAACCTGCTCGCCCTCGGTGGCCTGACGCTGCGCGTGGACGGCGTCGACGTCGACCTGCCGAAGACCGTCGCCTACAAGGGCATGATGCTCTCCGGCGTGCCGAACTTCGCGCTGACCATCGGCTACACCAACGCGTCGTGGACCCTCAAGGCCGACCTGGTCGCCGGCTACGTCTGCCGGTTGCTGCGCCACCTGGACCGCACCGGCCAGCAGGTCGTCACCCCGCTCCCACCGCCCGACGCGCAGCGGGTGCCGCTCATCGACCTGCGCTCGGGCTACGTGCTGCGCAGCGTCGACGCGCTGCCCAAACAGGGCGCGCGGGCACCCTGGCGGCTGCACCAGAACTACGCCCGCGACGTGCTGCTGATGCGGCACGGCCGGCTCACCGACGAGGGTGTGCGCTTCTCCCGCGGCACCCGCCAGGGAAGGAGCACCGATCGTGCGGAGGTTTGAGTTCGCCGGCGCGACGGCCGTCGTGACCGGCGCGGCCAGTGGCATCGGCGCCGCGTTGGCGCACGGCCTGGCCGCTCGGGGCAGTGACCTGGTGCTGCTGGACCGCGACGCCGAGCGGCTGGACGCCGTCGTCGCCGCCATCCACGCCGCGCACCCGGACCGGCAGGTGCACACGTTCCGGGTGGACCTCGCCGACGCGGTGGCCACCGCCCGGGTCGCGGTCGAGATCGGCCAGCGGCACCCGCGCGTCCGGCTGCTGGTGAACAACGCCGGCGTCGGCCTCGGCGGCCGGTTCGACCAGGTGACGTTCGACGAGTTCAGCTGGGTGATCGACATCAACTTCCGGGCCGTGGCGCAGCTGACCCACGCGCTGCTGCCCGCCCTCAAGGCCGAGCCGGGCGCGCACCTGGTCAACATCTCCAGCCTGTTCGGGTTGATCGCGCCGGCCGGGCAGACCGCGTACGCGGCGAGCAAGTTCGCCGTCCGCGGCCTCACCGAGGCGCTGCGCCACGAACTCGTCGACGACGGCATCGGTGTGACCTCGGTGCATCCCGGCGGGATCCGCACCCGGATCACCGAGAACGCCCGGGTCGGCAGCGGCGTGTCGATCGAGGAGTACACCGCCGGCCGGGCCCAGTTCGAGAAGCTGCTCACCATCGCGCCGGAGCGGGCCGCCGAGGTGATCCTGCGAGGCGTCGAGCGGCGCCGGGGCCGGGTGCTGATCGGCTGGTCGGCGAAGCTGCCCGACCTGCTGGCCCGGATCATGCCGGCCTCGTACAACCGGCTGCTGGTCGTCGGCCTCAACCGGGGCGTCGCCCGCCCGGTGCCGGCCGCGCCGCCGGTCGCGGACCTCACCTGATCACGGAGGGCTGCTGCCCCGCTTCTCCTCCTGCGCCAGCACCGCATCGCGGTGCTCCGGCTCGTCGCGGCGGGCCAGTTCCGCGGCGAGCCGCGGGTCGGCCACCAGCCGGTCCCGGTTGCGGTGCAGGAAGCTCTCGAAACCCCCGGTGTACGGGCAGGCCAGCTCGCCGAGCGCCCGCTCCGGGGTGTAACGGCAGCCGGCGCAGTAGTCGCTGATCTCGTCGATGTCGGTGCCGTCCACCGCGTACGGGCGGGTGTCCACCCTGGCCAGGTCGGCGTACTGGCTCATGCCGATGACCGTCGCGTTCATCACCCAGTCGGTGCCGTCGACGAAGCAGTGCCGGAACCAGTCCGCCACCTCGGTGGGACGCCAGCCGCGCTGCAACGCGTAGTTGCCGAGCACCAGAAGCCGGGGGCTGTGGTGCGTCCACGCCCGGTCCCGGACGGCGGCGAGCACGTCGGCCAGACAGCGCGCCTCCACCGCGTCGGCGTCCAGCTCGGCGAACCACTGCGGCATCGGCTCGGTCGCGGCCAGCCAGTTCGCGCCCCGAAACCGTGGCTCGTAGTACCAGTACAACTGCCAGAGGAACTCCCGCCAACCGAGCAGCCCGCGGATGAACGGCTCCACCGCCGTGCGCGGCGCGGCACCGGACCGCCACGCCTGCTCGGCGGCGCGGACGGCCGGCTCGGGGTGCAGCAACCCCAGGTTGAACGACGACGAGAGCGCCGAGTGCGCGAACAGCGGGTCGTCGGCGCTCATCACGTCGGCGTAGCGGCCGAACCCGGGCAGCCGGTACGTCAGGAAGTGCGCCAGCCGGGCCTGCGCCTCGGCGTGCGTGGCGGGGTGCTGCCGGGGGCCGTCGCGGCCGACGAACCGCACCCCGTCGGCCGCCCACCGGTCCAGATCGTGGCGGACCTGCGCGTCGATGTCGTCCTCGACGATCGGCGGTGGAGGCGGCGGCGTCGCCGGCACGGTCGGGGCCTCCCCCCGGGGCCGACGCGGCGCCGGGGCGCCACCGGACCCGCCGGTTCCCCGGGCCGGGCCGCTCAGCACCTCGTGCCAGCGACGGGCCTGCCGGTAGAAGTCGGCCATCCGCAGCGGGCCCCGGCGGGTGCGGTCCGCCCACGCCACGAAGTCGGCCTGGCTGGTGATGAAGCCGCGCGGCGGCAGCACGGTCAACCCGGGCACCGAGCGGGCGAACTCCAGCGCGGCCCGCGAGTGCGGATGGCACACCTCCACCGGCTCGGTGACCTGGGCCAGGGCCTCGCGGAACGTGCCGGTACGCAGCAGCAGCGCCCGGTCGCCCAACTCGGCGGCCCGGTGGCGCACGGCGGAGAGGATCAGGTGTGCCTTCTGCCGGTGCATCGGCCGACGACGAAACAGCTCCCGGACCTCCACCAGCAGGACCGGTTGATCGGGGTCGTCGAGGAAATGTGGCCCGAGTTGGTCGGCCAGCAACCATCGGCGGTGAAGCATGCCGCAATTCTGCCCACTTCCGGGCCGTCCCGCGCGCCGGCAGGCCGGGTGGTCGATGCCTGATCCAGATCGGGATCAGGCCGTGCGCGTCGCGGCCGGCCCGGCGTCGCGTCCGCGCAGCAGCACCGTCAGGGTCACGAGGGCGACCAGCAACACCGCGAGCACCTGCACCGGGGCCGGACCCAGGGGCGCGAGCAGCGCCAACAGGGCGACGACCGGATAGGCGACGACCACAGCGCCGTGCTGCTGGCGGCGAACGAGCAGCACCCAGACGGTCAGCAGGTAGACGGCTATCGGCACCGCCACCGCGTACGCGGCGGTCGTGCCGGAGATGTGCGCGAGGTGCCGCTCGTGGTCCACCGCCACGGGCAGGCCGGCCCCGACCGCGGCGATCGCCCCGAAGATCAGATAGTGGCCGTAACCCCAGATGAGCGAGTACGGCAACCGGTCCGGCGCCTCGACCGGACGGTCGAAGTAGAGCCACCAGAGCGCGAACACGATGAGCGCGCCGGCCGCCGCGAGCGCCCAGAGACCGTGGTCGCCCGCGTCGAGCCCGGTCTGGATCGCCACCGAGATCGCCAGCACCGCCTCGCCGAGCACGATCAGCGTGAACAGTCCGTACCGCTCGCCGATGTGCCCGGGGTGCCACGGCGTCATCCCGGGACGCTCGGCCACCGCCGGCACCAGCAGATCAGCGAGCGCCAGCAGCACGAACGCCGCGATGCCCCAGCCGTCGGGCAGCGCCAGCCGCAGCAGCCAGCCGAGCTGCACCACTGTCACGCCGATCGCGTAGCGGCGTGCCGCCGCGCGGTGCGCCGGATCGCCGGCGGCCGCCCGGATCCACTGCGTGACGGCGGCCAGCCGCATCACCACGTACCCGTAGGTGATGACGGTGAAGTCGCCGTCGGCGAACGCCCGCGGCACCCCGGCCGCCAGGATCAACGCCCCGGTGATCTGCACCAGCGTGGTGATCCGGTAGACGTCGTCGTCGGTGTCGTACGCCGAGGCGAACCAGGTGAAGTTCATCCACGACCACCAGATCGCGAAGAACACCATCAGGTAGCTGGTCAGCGCGTGGGCGAGGTGGTCCTCGGCGACGTCGTGGTGCAGGCTGGTCGCCGCCTGCGCCACGGCCACCACGAAACACAGGTCGAAGAAGAGCTCCAGCGGGGTGGCAGCACGGTGCGGCTCGTCGCGGCGGCGGGGCCTCATCGGCCGGTAGAAGGGCCGCACCGAACGACTGTGATTCACCGCAGCTCCTCAGACCGACCGCCGGGTCGCCCACACGATAACGGGCCGCGGCGACGCGATTCGCCCAGGTCAGCCGCGCCGACGGCCGTGGGTCAACCCCTCCAGCACCAGGGTCAGGCCGGCACCGACCAACCAGACGTCCTTGGCCAGCCCGACGCCCTGCTGGGTCGGCCGTATGCTGCCCGGCTCACGCATCCCGGGCGTCTTCAGGTACAGCTGCACGAGGCCCGCGCCGAACGCGGTCAGGCCGAGCCCCACCAGGGGCGCCGGGACGAACGGCGTGAGCAGCGCGGCTCCCAGGGCGATCTCGGAGTACGACAGCAGCTTGGCGAACCGCGGCGGCTCCATCTGACCGAGCTGCGGCATGGCCGCCACCGCCATCCCGTGCATGGCCTGCGCGGCCTCGCCTTCCAGGTTCCGCTTGCCCAGACCCGAGTTGAGAATGTACGCGCCGATGCTGGCCCGCAGCGGCAGGTGCGCGATTTTCATTGTCGCTCCCGGTGGTCGTGGTCCGAATTGTGACCCGCGTACCCCGCGTGACCCCTGATAACCCGCCCGCCCGTCCGACTGGGCCGACCGTGGTGATCGCGGTAGGTTCGGCAGGGGCCCACCGGCGAGCCCGGTTCATCCGCCTGCCCGGCGTCCGGCCCCGCCGCAGACCACCAGCAGGAGGCGAAGTGAGCCAGGAAGTCCGGGGAGTCATCTCCCGCAGCAAGGGCGCACCGGTCGAGGTCACCACCATCGTGGTGCCCGACCCCGGCCCCGGTGAGGCGATCGTCCGGATCCAGTCCTGCGGGGTCTGCCACACCGATCTGCACTACCGCGAGGGTGGCATCAACGACGACTACCCGTTCCTGCTCGGGCACGAGGCGGCGGGAGTCGTCGAGCAGGTGGGGGAGGGCGTCACCGACGTCGCCCCGGGCGATTTCGTGGTGCTCAACTGGCGGGCGGTCTGTGGCGTCTGCCGGGCCTGCCGCCGGGGTCGGCCCTGGTACTGCTTCAACACCCACAACGCCGCGCAGCGGATGACGCTCACCGACGGCACCGAACTCACCCCGGCGCTGGGCATCGGCGCGTTCGCCGAGAAGACGCTGGTGCACGCCGGTCAGTGCACGAAGGTGGACCCGGCCGCGCGGCCGGCCGCGGTGGGCCTGCTCGGCTGCGGCGTGATGGCCGGGCTCGGCGCGGCGATGAACACCGGCAACGTGACCCGCGGCGACTCGGTAGCGGTGATCGGCTGCGGCGGCGTCGGGGACGCGGCCGTCGCCGGCGCGGCCCTCGCCGGCGCCACCACGATCATCGCGGTGGACACCGACAGCCGCAAGCTCGACTGGGCCCGACAGTTCGGCGCGACGCACACCGTCAACGCCTCCGAGACCGACCCGGTCGAGGCCATCCGTGCCGCCACCGGCGGTTTCGGGGCCGACGTGGTGATCGACGCGGTGGGGCGACCGGAGACCTGGAAGCACGCCTTCTACGCCCGGGACCTGGCCGGCACGGTCGTGCTGGTCGGCGTTCCGACCCCGCAGATGCGGATCGAGCTGCCGCTGCTGGACGTCTTCGGGCGCGGCGGCGCCCTCAAGTCCAGCTGGTACGGCGACTGCCTGCCCAGCCGGGACTTCCCGATGCTCACCGAGCTGTACCTGCAGGGCCGTCTCGACCTGGACGCCTTCGTCACCGAGGAGATCGCTCTGGACCAGGTCGAGAACGCGTTCGACCGAATGCACCACGGCGACGTGCTCCGCTCGGTTGTGGTGTTCTGATGGCCGTCCGGGTCGACCACGCGGTCACCTCCGGCACGTTCTCGCTCGACGGGCAGACGTTCGAGGTGGACAACAACGTCTGGGTGATCGGCGACGACGACGAGTGCGTCATCCTCGACGCGCCACACGACGTGGCCGCGATCCTCGCGCTGGTGGGCGGTCGCCGGGTCCGGGCGATCCTGGCCACCCACGGGCACGACGACCACGTACGGGTGGCGCCCGAACTGGCCGAGGCCACCGGCGCTCCGGTACTGCTGCACGCCGCCGACCGGGTGCTCTGGGACCTGGTCCACCCCCACCTGCCGCCGCACGGTGAGCTGCGGGACGGGCAGAGCATCGAGGTGGCCGGCACCGCGCTGTGGGTGCTGCACACCCCCGGGCACAGTCCCGGCGCGTGCAGCTTCTACGCCCCGGACCTGGGGGCGGTGTTCACCGGCGACACCCTGTTCCAGGGAGGGCCGGGCGCGACCGGGCGCTCGTACAGCGACTTCGGCACCATCGTCGAGTCGATCCGCACCCGGCTGCTGACCCTGCCCGCGGCGACGGTCGTGCACACCGGGCACGGCGACGACACCACCATCGGCGCGGAGGCCCCGCACCTGCCCGAGTGGCTGGCGCGCGGGCACTGACGGCGGCCGGCCGCTGCCCTGCGCTGCGGCCGGGCTGCGTGTCGCGGCCGGGCTGGCGCCCGGCGCGGCGGCTCAGCGCTCGTCGGCGGGGCCGAGCACCGGCTTGACGTCCAGGACGGGGGTGCCGTCGAGGGCCTCCAGGTCGGCCACCTCGACGCGCAGCCCGTCTACCGCCAGCACCCGCACCCGGTGCAGGCCGATCGGGTTGGGTCGGTGCGGGGAGCGGGTGCTGAACACGCCGGTGTGCGGGCGGGTCTCGTCGCCGCGCGGGTGCACGGCCAGCACGTCGCGTCGGGCGCGGTCCAACCAGGTCAGCACCAGCAGCTCCGCGCCGGCCGACAGGTCGGTCAGGGCCCGCTCGACCTGCCGGTCGAAGATCAGCCACGCCGTTGGCGCGCCCTCATCGCCCTGCCGGGGCGCGCTCGCCGCGTCGGTCAGCGGCGAGGCCACCCGACCGACCGGACGCAACAGGTACGTGTCGTCGCCATACGTCTCGACCATCGTCGCTCCCTTCCGGACGGTGTCAGCCTAGGGCGTTGTTAGGATCCGCCGCATGACCGCCGAGCAGCACCGCGCACCCGTCGTCCGTCAGCTGCGCCTCGTGGTGGAGGCGGCCGACCACGAGGCCGCGGTGGCGTTCTACCGGGACGCCCTCGGCCTGCCCGAGGAGGCGGCGTTCACCGGTGACGGCGACGCCCGGGTGGTGATCCTGGACGCCGGTCGGGCCACCCTGGAGATCGCCAATCCGGCGCAGAAACGCATGATCGACGACGTCGAGGTGGGCCGGCAGGTCGCGCCGCGCATCCGGGTGGCCTTCGAGGTGGACGACACGCGGGCGACCACGGCCCGGCTGGTCGCCGCCGGGGCGAGCGAGATCGCGCCACCGACGCGTACGCCCTGGCAGTCGCTGAACTCCCGCCTGGACGCCCCGGCGGACCTGCAGATCACCGTCTTCGAGGAGCTGGGCGCACCGCAGGAGCGCGCCGTGGACCCCGGACATGACGGCGACGTCTGAGCGACGGCTCCGCGCCGCACTCACCCCGGCACAGGCGGCTGCCCTCGCGTACGTGCGGTCGTCGGCGGTGGTCGATCGTCCGGCGGCGCTCGCCGCGATCGAACGGCACCTCGCCGCCGCCGACCTCGGCTACCGGCCGCAACGGCTGCTCGCCGCGGCAGCCCAGCGTGGCCGGCTCACCGTCAACTTCCACCCCGACCGCCGGTGCGCCGACGGGCGTGACGTCGCGTCCGCGCTGGCCGAGGACGGGGTGTACCGCAGTCAGTTCGTCACCGGCATCTCCAACGGCGGGCTCACCGCGTACCCCGGTGGCGACCGCGACCGGTGGGAGCACCGGATGTTCGGCGGCGCGTACCAGGCGCCCGGGGTGGCGCCGGCGGACCGACCCACGTACGGCGGGATGAACCTGCTCGACCACGCGGACGGCGCCTGTCCCCGCTTCGGCTCCTGTCACCTGCGGCTGCGTCCGGCGGTGCTGGGCCGGGCGACCTTCTGCCTCGGCGACAGCCACCTCGGTCCGGGCGTGGTGGGCACGGCCGACGCCTTCGAGGCGGTGCTCGCCGGGCTGCTGGCCGGCGTGGCCGGCACGGGCGCGTGCCTCGGGCGGGCCGGGATGGACGTCGCCACCCTGGCCCGGACGCTGCTGGAGGCGCCGAGCACGCAGGCCACGGTCGGGCGCGCGCTCGACGACTACGTGGAGGCCCAGATCCACGGCCCTCTCGACCTCGCGCACGACGTCGAGGAACTGGTGGTGGACCCGTCCTTCGCCGGCACCCCGACCGGGGCGACGCTGGAATCGATCGCCCGGCGGTACGGTTTCCCGCTGCGGTGGCACCCCGGCTTCGCGCTGGCCGTCGACGAGGTCGACGCCGAGTTCCGGGGCCCCGCGATCCCGGTGCTGGCGGCACGCCTGCACCGGGAGTTCGCCCGTCCGGGCGCACCGGTGGACGCGGAGCTGATCGGTCGGGGCGCCGTCTCGGTGGTCACCGAACCCCAGCGGTGGGCGGACCGGGGCCCGGTCGCCGACACCCTGCAGCACCTCAAGCAGCTCTGGCACGTTCTCGTCCGGTTCGGCACGGCCCACCCCGGCTGACCCGGTCCGGGCGGGTCGCGTCGATCGTCCCGTTTCGCCGCCCGGCGTGCCCGCCATCCGATTGTCGGAGTGACCGGGACCGCAGGCCGTCGCAGCTCGGGCATTTCCGGAATGACCGACACGTCAACCCGGTTGTGTCCCCCGTACCGCCGGAGCCCAAACCTTTCCGCGGTCATCTCCTCCAGGAGCGTTCACCCCGGAGCGCTCCGCACGATCGAAAGGAACCATCGTGAAGGTCGACTTCACTCGATGGCTCCCCGCCATCGCTAAGGACTCGTACCGCAAGACCGCGCTGAGCGTGGTGGGTGTGGCTGCCCTCGGTGGTCTGGCGCTCGCGCCGACCGCGGCCGCCGCCCCGGTCACCTCCGGGCCGCACCAGGGCGCTGTCGCCGCCATCGACCTCGCCACCGGCAAGGCCGCCACCGCGGCCCACCAGGATCAGCCAGTCGAGTCCGGGCTGACCACCGGCTCCGCCACCGGCAAGCCGCCGGCCGGCAAGCCGAGCCGCGACGAGTTGATCCCGCACGGCATCGAGGGCGCCCAGTCGCGCATCCCGCTCGACGACGCGCAGCTCGACAACGCCCGGGCGATCGTGGACGCCGCCAAGAAGACCGGCGTCGGCGACCGTGGCGCGGTGATCGGCGTCGCCACCTCGTTGCAGGAGTCGAAGCTCTACAACCTCGGCCACCTCGGCGCGTACAACGACCACGACTCGCAGGGCCTGTTCCAGCAGCGTCCGACGTCCGGTTGGGGCACGCCCGAGCAGATCACCGATCCGGAGTACGCCGCCACGGCATTCTTCAGCGCGCTGAAGAACGTGGGCGGCTGGCAGGACCTGCCGCTGACCGCCGCCGCGCAGACCGTGCAGGTCTCCGCCTTCCCGTACGCGTACGCGCAGTGGGAGGAGCAGGCGGCGGACGTCGTCCAGCAGCTCTGGTGACACGACAGGCACGCACACGCCGGCCGGCTCCCCACTCGGGAGCCG
>NZ_JBEXHY010000097.1:0-20305 GCF_040608295.1 Micromonospora sp. NPDC005197
GCCGGGCGCGCCCCCGACCCCGGTCACCCCGCCCCGGCCCCGGCCGGGAACGCCGGTGGCCCGGGTCGAAGATCGACCCGGGCCACCGGTGTTTCGCCGTATCGGTACGCCGACGCTCAGTCGGCCAGCTCACGGGAATCGCTGGTCTCGAAGACCACCAGCTCGGTGAGCTTGACCCGCAGCCGCTCGCGCAGCTGATCGGGTGCGGTCTCGTTGCCGCAGCAACGGGCGACCAGTGCCCGCACCTCCTGTTCGAGCCCGTACTCGCGCAGGCACGGCCCGCACTCGTCGAGGTGGTGCCGGATCAGCGAGCGCCGCTCGTCGGCGCACTCGAGATCCAGGTAGAGGTAGACCTCCGCGAGCACCTCGCGGCAGTCCGTCTCGTGCGGCTTTCCACAGCTCACGTCACACCTCCCGGCCGGCAGCGGCAGCGGCAGAGCCCTTCGCGGACCGGGCGGGGCTGAAGCCCCGCTCCGCGGCGTACTGCTCGAGCAGCTTGCGCAGATTACGACGGCCGCGGTGCAGACGCGACATCACGGTGCCGATCGGCGTGCCCATGATGTCGGCGACCTCCTTGTAGGAGAAGCCCTCCACGTCGGTCAGGTAGACGGCCAGGCGGAACTCCTCCGGCAACTGCTGGAGGGCCTCCTTCACGTCGCTGTCCGGCAGCCGGTCCAGAGCCTCGGTCTCGGCCGAGCGCAGCCCGCTGGAGGTGTGCGACTCGGCCTCGGCGAGCTGCCAGTCGGTGATCTCCTCCGTGGGCGCCTGGATCGGTTGGCGCTGCCGCTTGCGGTAGGAGTTGATGTAGGTGTTGGTCAGGATCCGGTAGAGCCAGGCCTTCAGGTTCGTGCCCTGCTCGAACTGGTGGAAGGCCGCGTACGCCTTCAGGTAGGTCTCCTGGACCAGGTCTTCGGCATCCGCCGGGTTGCGCGTCATGCGCAGCCCAGCAGCGTAGAGCTGATCGACGAATGGCATCGCGTCCCGCTCGAACCGGGCCCTGCGCTCGTCCGTCTTCTCGGTGGTCAACCGCACATCCCCTCGCGTCGGATGCTTTCCCGCCGAGGATACGCGCACGGACCTGCCCACAGATTCACTTCCGGCTGGTGTGCCCGTGCTCACCGCACCCACCCCGCCCGGTCCCGCTGTCACGGGCCAGTCCGGACCATCCAGCAGCCGCTGTAGCTGCCGGGCGTCCCGCTCGTCCCGTTCCAGGCTTCGTGTCTCGGTCGGCACCGGTCACCCCCCTCGCAGAAAAGTCGTCCGGGGTTAGTAACGCGAGATGACCGGTGGGGCATTCCGCCCGGCTCTCCCGTTCCTGGTCCCGGCCCCGGTGGCGCCGGCGCTGGGACCAGGAAGGGCCTGGGAGGACTGGCGCCGTCCGTCCGAATCGGGCCGGCGGCACCAACGGATGCAACGACCCGTGGCCGGCGGCGGAAACGGTCGGACGGTTCAGTCGGCCGTCCAGCGGTGCCGGCGCAGCCAGTCCCGCACCACGTCCGCGGTGCCGGCCGGATCCCGCCGTAGGTCGTGCGTCTCACCCGGCCGGGTCACGACCTGCACGCCCGGCCCCGACGCCGGCACCCCGAACGGGTCCCGGTCGCCGTTGACCACCAGCGTCGGCAGGCCGGTGGCCAGTTCGGCGGCCCGGGAGCGTTCCGGCCGGCCGGGCGGGTGCAGCGGGAAGGCCAGCGCGACGACGCCGGCGGCGCCCACCGCGCGGGCCGTCCGGCAGGCCACCCGCGCGCCGCTGGAACGACCTCCGACCAGCAACGTGGGCACCTCGTCGTGGCGAGCGCGCAGCGCGGCGAGCACTGCCGTCCACGCCTCGTCGAGGTGCCCGGCGGGGGCCGGCGCGCGACGGCCGGCGACCCGGTAGGGCTGGGTCACCCGGATCACCGTCAGGCCGGCCGCGACCGCCGTGTCCCGCACCGCGAGCAGGTCGGGCGCGTCCACGCTGCCGCCCGCCCCGTGCCCGAGCACCAGCAGGGCGGTCGCCGACCGGGCCGGCAGGTCGGTGTCGATCCGCGCCGGACCGCGGGGCGTGTTGATCTCTTCGCTGGGCAGCACCGACCCATTCTGCGCCGCCCTCGCCGATCACCGGGATGGTTCGCCCCGGCGGTCAGCTCAGCGGCACCAGGGTGAGCAGGCGGTCGCGTACCGGAGGGCCGGCGTCGTCGGCCGCGTCCGGATCGGGCTCCACCTCGCCGCGCCAGGCGACCAGCATCGCCCGCCGCTCGCGGGGTGTGGTCGCGCCCCACACGCCGTGGCAGTCGCCGACCTCCAGCGCCCATGCCAGGCAGGAACCCTGCACGTCACAACTGCGGCACAGCGCGACGGCGGCGTCCGCCGGTTCGTTCGGCGCCGGAAAGAACGTCTCCGGATCGACGCTCTGGCACGTCCCTCTGGTGCGCCACGCGTCGTCCTGTCGGCGTTCTCGCAAGGCCCGCAGCAGCCGCGGATCTCTCCGTGCCGCAGCCACCTCGTGCGGACGGGGCATACGCGCCCGTGTCATTCCACCCACCTCCCCCGTGGGACCGGCAAGATCGGTGGATGTCGTCCGCCCCGTGCGAATCGACAGCCACTACCGGCGCTGTGTTGTATCGCACTTCTGGACACCGGGACAAGGGGCTACGGAGAACATGGCTGAACGGCCAGGCGACGAATCGAGCAGAACCCTGGCAAATCGGTGCCCGACGATGCCTGTCATCTTCAGAACAGGGTCAGCTCCGATGGGGCCGGCAGCGGCGGAACGGACACTCGGGCGGTCAACTCCGGGCCGTCGTTGCGGACGTCACCCACCGCCGGCCCGACCGGGCGGATCTCCAACCCGGCCAGCCGATCGGGCGACGCGGGCGCGAGCAGGCGTTCGGGCTCGTCGCACGGCCCCAGCCAGGACGACCACTGATCGGGCGGCAGCAGCACCGGCATCCGGTCGTGCACCTCGGCCAGCTCGCCGAGCGCCGCGGTGGTCAGCACGCTGAAGGTGAGCCGACTCTCGGCGCCGGACTCCCAGACCGACCAGATGCCGGCCAGGGCGAGCACCGAGCCGTCGGCCGGGGTCATGAAGTACGCCTGCCGGCCGCCGTCGGGCTGGCGGACCCACTCGTACCAGCCGTCGGCCGGGACCAGGCAGCGGCGGCGGGTGAACGCGCCGGCGTACGCCCGACTGGTGGCCACCGTCTCGGCCCGCGCGTTGATCATGCGGGCCGCGCCGGCGGCGGAACGGGACCAGTGCGGCAGAAACCCCCAGCGGGCGACACAGAGGCTGCGGTGCCCTTCCGGGGTGAGCCGGACCAGCGGCACGCGATCGGTGGGCGCGACGTTGTGATCCGGCCGGATTGCGCCGTCGGTGTCGTCGGACGACTCGAACAGCGCGCTCAACTCGCCGGAGCCACGGGTCGTCGCGTACCTGCCGCACATGGGCTCACGCTAACCCGCCGGGGGCCCGGCCTGCTGTCCCGCCAACCGGGAGTACGACCGCCGGTCGGCGTCACTCACCGGCCGACACGGCAGAATGTAACCGTGGGGAATCTGACCGCGACCCGGCCGCCGCAGCCGTGGAGCGCACCGACCGCGTCCGACCCGGTGTCGGCGACACTGCGCCTGCCCGGCTCCAAGTCGATGACCGCCCGCGCCCTGGTGCTCAGCGCCGTGGCCGCCGGGCCGTCGACCCTGGCCGAGCCGCTGCGCGCCCGTGACACCGAGCTGATGGCCGCCGGCCTGCGCGCGATGGGCACCTACGTGTCGATCAACGACGACGAGCGTTGGCTGGTCCGGCCGCACCCGCTGGTCGGCCCCGCCCACGTGGACGTGGGGCTGGCCGGCACCGTGATGCGGTTCCTGCCGCCGGTGGCAGGGCTGACCGACGGGCAGGTCACCTTCGACGGCGACCCGTACGCCCGCACCCGCCCGCTCGGCCCGCTGGTCGACGCGCTGCGCTCGCTGGGCGTCCGGATCGACGCCACCGGGACGGGCAGCCTCCCGCTGACCGTGCTCGGCACCGGTGGGGTCACCGGCGGCGAGGTGGTGATCGACGCGTCCGCGTCCAGCCAGCTGGTCTCCGGTCTGCTGCTGGCCGCCCCGCGCTTCGACCGGGGCCTCGTGGTGCGCCACGTCGGTGCGCCGGTGCCCTCCGCGCCGCACCTGCGGATGACCGTGCAGATGCTGCGGGCCGCCGGCGCCGCCGTCGACGACACCACCCCCGACGTCTGGACCGTCGAGCCCGGCCCGCTCACCGGGCGTGGCTGGGAGATCGAGCCGGACCTCTCCGGCGCGGTGCCGTTCTTCGCCGCTGCCCTGGTCACCGGCGGCGAGGTGACCCTGCAGGGTTGGCCGCACAGCAGCGCCCAGCCGGTCGAGCAACTCCGCTCGCTGCTGCAGCGGATGGGCGGCGAGGTCACCCTCTCCACCAACGGGCTGACCGTGCGCGGCACCGGGGTGGTGCACGGCCTGACCGCCGATCTGTCCGACGTCAGCGAGCTGACCCCCGCGCTGACCGCGCTGGCCATGCTTGCCGACTCGCCGTCGGTCTTCACCGGTGTCGGGCACATCCGCGGCCACGAGACCGACCGGCTGGCCGCGCTGGCGCGGGAGTTCGCCGCCCTCGGGGCCGACATCACGGAGACACCGGACGGGCTGGAGATCCGGCCTCGCCCGCTGCGCGGCGGGATGTTCCGCACCTACCACGACCACCGGATGGCCCACGCCGCCGCGGTGGCCGGGCTCGCCGTTCCGGGCATCGAGGTGGACGACGTGGGGTGTACCTCCAAGACCATGCCCGAGTTCCCGGCACTATGGTCAGCGATGGTGACCGGCAAGAACTGACGCGAGAAGGGGACAGGTCCTGGCGACCAAACGGCGGGAGTACGACGAGGACGACGTACGCGTCCGACCCGGAAAGTCGTCGCGCCCGCGTACGCGCACCCGCCCGCAGCACGCCGACGCGGTGGACGGCTTCGTCATCGCCGTCGACCGGGGGCGCTACCAGTGCGTGCTGGCCGGGGCCGAACGCGGCGTGGTGGGGGCCGAGCTGCCCACGGTGACCGCGATGCGGGCCCGGGAGCTGGGCCGCAAGTCGGTGGTCGTGGGTGACCGCGTCAGCCTGGTCGGCGACACCTCCGGCGCGGAGGGTGCTCTCGCCCGGATCGTCCGGATCGCCGTGCGCCGCTCGGTGCTGCGCCGCACCGCCGACGACGACGAGACCACCGCCGAGGGTCGGCTGGAACGGGTGGTGGTGGCGAACGCCGACCAGTTGGTGATCGTCAGCGCGTTGGCCGATCCGCCGCCGCGCACCGGGTTCATCGACCGCTGCCTGGTGGCCGCGTACGACGCGGACGTCGAGCCGCTGCTCTGCCTCACGAAGGCCGACCTGGCCGGGCCGGAGGAGGTGCTGGGCTACTACACCGAGCTGGAGCTGCCGTACGTGCTCAACCGCCCCGACTCCGACCTCGCCGCGCTCCGTGCGCTGCTGAGCGGCAAGGTGTCGGTACTGGTCGGGCACTCCGGGGTGGGCAAGTCGACGCTTGTCAACCGCCTCGTCCCGGAGGCGCTGCGCGCGGTCGGCGTGGTCAGCGCGATCGGCCGGGGCCGGCACACCTCGACCAGCGCCGTGGCGCTGCGGCTGCCACCGGTGCCGGGCGTCGACACCGACCCGGGCTGGATCATCGACACCCCCGGTATCCGCAGCTTCGGGCTGGCGCACGTCTCCGCCGACAGCCTGCTGCACGGCTTCCCGGACCTGGTCGAGGGCACCGTCGACTGCCCGCCCAACTGTCAGCACACGGCCGACGAGACCGACTGCGCGCTGGACGCCTGGGTGGCCGCCGGCAAGGCCGACCCGCGCCGGCTGGCGTCGTACCGCCGGTTGCTCGCCTCGCGGGCCGGCGAGGGCGACGCGCGCGGCGACAGCGACCAGCGCGGGCCCGGCGAGGGTGACCGGCGCGGGCCCGACGAGTGACCCGCGAGGCGTCGGCTAGGTTGCCGGCATGACCGGCTACGCCGACGACCTCGCCCTCGCCCACCTGCTCGCCGACCGGGCCGACGCCATCGCCATGACCCGGTTCCGGGCGCTCGACCTGCGGGTGGAGACGAAGCCCGACCTGACCCCGGTCTCCGACGCGGACACGGCCGTGGAACGGGAGATCCGCGCGCTGCTGGCCGAGCACCGGCCCGCCGACGGGCTGCTCGGCGAGGAGTACGGCGCCGAGCCGGCCACCGATCCGAACGGCCGGCGGTGGATCGTCGACCCGATCGACGGCACCAAGAACTTCGTCCGTGGGGTGCCGATCTGGGCCAGCCTGATCGCGCTGTACGACGGCGACCGACCGGCCGTCGGCGTGGTGTCGGCGCCGGCGTTGGATCGACGCTGGTGGGCGAGCGCCGGCGCGGGCGCGTACGCCGGGCGGGGCCCGGCCGCAGGCGACCGGATCGGGGTCTCGGCGGTGCGCCGGGTCGCCGACGCGAGCGTCTGCTACTCGTCGCTGACCGGGTGGGAGAACGCCGGGCGACTCGACGCGATGCTCGACCTGCTGCGGGCCAGTTGGCGCAGCCGGGCGTACGGCGACTTCTACGGCTACATGCTGTTGGCCGAGGGCGCACTGGACGTGATGGCCGAGCCGGAGTTGTCACTGTGGGATGTGGCGGCGCTGGTGCCGATCATCACGGAGGCGGGTGGGACGGTCACGGATCTGGGCGGTCGACCGTCCCCGACCGGCGAGCCGGGCACCGAGAGCAGTGTGGTGGCCACCAACGGTGTGCTGCACGCCGACATCCTCGCTCGGCTGGATCGACCAGCCGAGCGCTGACCCCCGGCAACCTCTATCCTCGCCAGGTGGTCTCCTCCGGCTGGTGCTTCCTCGCGGCGATGATCGTTGCGTACGGCTTCGCCAACCTGCTCCAGTCGGTGGCCGCGGCGCGCACCACCGTCCACCACACCTTCGATCCGGGTCTGCTGCTGCGACTGGCCGGGCACCGGACGTATCTGGTGGGGCTGGGCTGCCAGATCGGCGGGTTCGTGCTCGCCTTCCTGGCCCGGCGGGACCTGCCCCTGTTCCTGGTGCAGGCGAGCGTGGCGGCCGGGCTCGGGGTGACCGCCATCATCGGCGTGCTGGTGCTGAAGTGGCGGTTGCCGGTGGCGGAGGTGGCCCTGCTGGCGCTGCTCTTCGCCGGGATCACCGCGCTGGTGCTGGCCGCGCGGCCGGCGCCGTCGAAGCAGCTCGGCACCGCTGGCTCGGTGGCCCTGCTGGTGGCGCTCGGGGTCATCGCGGTGCTCGGTTTCTTCGCCGTCCGACTGCACGGGGCGCCCGGGTCGGTGGCCCTGGGCTCGCTGGCCGGGCTGGCGTTCTCCTCGGCGGCCGTCGCGGCCCGGCCGCTGGCCTCCGCGCCGTCGGCCGAGGCGTTCCTCGCCAACCCGCTGTTCTACCTGCTGATCGCCCACTCGATCGTCGGCCAACTGCTGCTCGGCCTGGCCATGCAGCGCGGTTCGACGACCGCTGCGGTCGCCGCCATGGACGCCGCCGGAGCGGTGCCGGCGGCGATCGTCGGCCTGCTGCTGCTCAACGACAAGATCTGGCCGGGTCGGGAGTGGCTGGCCGCCACCGGTTTCCTGGTCACCCTGGCCGCCGTGATCGGCCTGACCCGCTACGCGCAGCCGCAGCAGCACCGCTCGGTGGCGCACCGCCACGACCGGGCCATGGTCGGCGCCGGCCGGCCCGTCTGACCGCAAACCCACGCCGCACCGAAGGGAGCGGCGTGGGTTTCTCGGCTCAGGCTTCGACGGGCTTGCGGCGGCTCACCACCCGCTCGTAGAGACGTTCCAACGCCCCGGCGGTCCGCTCCCACGTGTAGCTGCTGCGGACCCGGTCCACGGCGGCGTGACCGTAGGCGAACCGGCCGGCGTTGTCGGCGAGCAGCCGGCGCAGGGAGACCCCGAGCGTCCGCACGTCGCCGGGAGGCACCAGACGGCCGGTGACCTCGTCGACCACCGCGTCCGCCAGGCCGCCCATCGCGTAACCGACCACCGGCACCCCGCAGGCCATGGCCTCCAGGGAGACCCGTCCCGCCGAGGAGTAGTGCGGCGTGCAGGCCACCACGTCGGCCGACCGGTACCAGGTGGCCATCTGGTCGTGCGGCACCGCCCCGACCAGGCGCACCTGCTCGGCCACCCCGGCCCGCTCGGCCAGCTCGCGGAGGCGACGTGCCTCCGCGTGGTTGGCCAGCTGGCCGGCCGGTGGGCCACCGGCGATCACCAGTTCGGCGTCGCCGACCAGCCGCATCGCCCGGATCAGGTCGTCCTGGCCGTGCCCCGGGGACAGTCCGCCGACGGAGAGGATCCGGGCCCGCTGTTCGCGCGGGGCCGCCTCGCCGTCGGGGTGGAACTGCGCGGTGTCCACCCCGGCCGGCACCATCGCCACGGAGGTACGTTGCAGACCCATCCGGGTCAGCTCGTCCACCTCGTCGTTGCACTGGGCGACGGCGATGTCCACCGCCCGGGTCAGCGCCCGCTCCAGCGGGATCCGCTCCCCCGGGCCGTCGTACTCGCCGCCCAGGTGGCGCAGCTGCTCCACACCGAGCGAATGGAAGGTCTGCACGACCGGGATGTCGGTCTCCCGGACGGCGTGCGCGGCGGCCAGGCCACCGATCCAGTAGTGCCCGTGCACCACCTCGGGGCGCCAGGCGCCGCCCCACTCGTCGGTCAGCCAGCGCCCGAACTCGGTGACGTGCGGGATCAGACCGGCGGTGGGCAGGGCGGTCGCCGGGCCGACGGGCACCCGGTGCACCCGGTAGCCGCCGACGTCCACAGTCGCCGGCAGGTCCGGGTCGTCCCGGCGCTCGTAGATGCGGACATCGTGGCCTCTGCCAGCCAGCTCGGCGGCGACCCGCGCGATGTGTTGTTGGGTGCCGACCGGCGGGCCGTCGGCGTGCCGGTACGAGCTGGTGTGCGCGCAGACGAGGCCGACGCGCATGGGTCACCTCCCTGCGATCTTTTCCTCGGCGGTCCCGGTCAGAGCGTCCCATTAACCTCGGAGCCCCGAGCCGAAACCTGGCAGATCGGGAACAGTCACCGCGAGTGCCGCCGACACTTGCGCCACGGCAACCACATGAGCCCCGATTCGACGACGTATCGGACGGATCGCCGATGATCGTCGGGCGGCTGCTGGTATGACCGGGCCCGCCCGGGGGTACCGCTGGAGAATGCCGCTGACCCGCACCCTCGACGATTCGACCGTGGTGATCACCGGCGCGTCCAGCGGGATCGGCACCGCCACCGCGTACGCGCTGGCTCGCCGGGGTGCCGCCGTGGTGCTCGCCGCCCGCAGCGAGCCCGCGCTGCGACAGGTCGCGCAGCGCTGCCGGGAGCTGGGCGGCCGGGCGGTGGCCGTCCCGACCGACGTGACCGACCTGGAGTCGGTGCAGCGGCTGGCCGACCGCGCGGTGGGCGAATTCGGCCGCATCGACGCCTGGGTGAACAACGCCGCGGTGAGCGCGGTGGGCCTGTTCGACGAGATCCCCGTCGCCGAGTTCCGGCGCGTGCTGGAGGTCAACCTGCTGGGCACGGTGCACGGCATCAAGGCCGCGTTGCCGTACCTCGGCGCGGCCGGCGGCGGCGTGCTGGTCAACAACGCGTCGGTGCTGGCCGAGGTGGCGATGCCCTACCAGTCGGCGTACAACGCGGCCAAGCACGGCATCCGCGGGCTGACCGACACCGTCCGGCAGGAGCTGCGGGTCACCGGTCGGGGGCAGATCTCCGTCTGCACCGTGCTGCCGGCCACCATCGACACCCCCTTCTTCCGGCACGCGGCCAACCACAGCGGTCGCGAGCTGGTGCCACCCCCGCCGATCTACCCGCCGGAGGTGGTCGCCGAGACGATCGTGCGGTTGCTGCGCCGGCCGCGTCGCGAGGCGTACGCCGGTGGCGCCGCGCGGCTGCTCGGCCTGCAGTGGCGGCTGGCGCCGGCGCTGGTCGAGCGCACCCTCGGCTGGTACGTCCACCGCACCCAGTTCGGTCCGGGTGCGCGGCTGGACAGCACCGGCTACGTGTTCCACGCCGACGGGCAGGCCAGCCGCGGCGGTGGCTGGCACGGTCGGCGGCGTCAGCTGGTGCGGATGACCGCCGCGTTCGGTCTCGCCGCGGCCGGCACCGCCGTCGGCACGATGGCCATCAACCGCCGCTCCCGGTCGGATCACTGATGGCTGGCGTCGATCGACCGGACGCGCCGTTCGTCCGCGGGCCACGCCCCGAGGCGACCATCCCGGTGGACGAGCGCTGCCGGGTGGAGGTCGACGAGTCGTCCCCGGTCATCCGGTTGAGCGGGGTGCTCGACACCGCCGAGGCCGACCGGGTCCACGACGCGTTGCTCGCACGGCTCAGCGACCGGCCCGGCCCGGTGGTCGCCGACGTGACCGGGCTGCGGGTCACCGACCCGGCCGGACGGAGCGTCTTCGCCGAGGTCCGCCGGGAGATCGCCGACTGGCCGGCCGCGGACCTGCTGCTGTGCGACCCGGCGGTCTCCGGGCCCGGTCGCCCCGACGCCGTCCTGGCGGGTGTGCCGGCCTGGCCCACCCTCGACGCCGCGCTGGCCGCGGTCGCCGCGGCGCTGGCGGCGGTGCTGACCGCCGAGCTGCCGCCGACCGCGGAGTCCGCCCGGCAGGCCCGCGAGCTGGTCGCCACCGGTTGTGCGCGCTGGGGCATGCCGGCCCTGACCGAGCCGGCGCAGATCGCGGTCACCGAGATGGTCAACAACGTGGTCACGCACGCCCGGACCCCGATGAGCGTCCGGTTGGCGCCGCAGGACCACACCCTGCGCCTGGCGGTTCGGGACCACTCGTCGCGCCGGCCCACGTTCGCCGGTCTGTCCCCGCCGAACCGGGTGGGTGGCCGGGGTCTGCTGCTGATCGACACCGTGGCCCGCCGGTGGGGCACCAGCATGGTGCCGGACGGCAAGGTCGTCTGGTGCGTGCTGCATCCGGACGACGAGGCGGCGCACGGCTGACGGGCTTCCCGCACCCGGTGTCCGGTTCGCCGCCGCATGACCGGCGGTGCTCCGGTTACGGCGGGAGGGCAGCGGGTAGTGATCAGACATGCGCGACAACGAGTACCCGACCCCCGTGTCCGACACCGAGGCGGAGGGGCTGCCCGACACCGCCGATGACGACTCGAGCGCCAACGACGACGTGCTCACCGGACGCGAGGCGGACGGCCCGGAGCCGGCCCAGCTGCCCGGCGACCGGACGCCGGTGGCGGTGGACCGCTTCGGGACGACCGCCGAGGAGCAACTGGACGGGGAGTCGTTGGACTACAAGCTCGACCGAGAGGTCTACGAGCGCCCGGTGGACGACCCCCTGGCCGGCCCGGTCGACCCGAAGATCGCCTTCGAGGCGGAGAACGAGGCCGCCGCGGCGGAGGCCCAGCTGGACGCCGACGTGATGGACCCGGGGCCCACCTCGGATCCCAACTCGCCGGTCTCCCTCTACGACCACGGCCAGCTCGGCACGGTCGCCGACGCCACCGTGGGCCGGCTCGTGGAACCGGACGAGGGGGCGCACACCGACCAGGAGACCGACTCCGTGGCGTACGACGCCGGGTCGGCGGGTGGCGGGGCGACCGCGGAGGAGCTGGCCATCCACGAGACCGAGCCGCCGCGCTCGGTCTGAGCCGATCAGTCGTCCAGGCCACGCTCGATCGCGTAACGGGTCAACTCGACCCGGTTGTGCAGCTGCAGCTTGCCCAGCGTGTTCTGCACGTGGTTCTGCACGGTGCGGTGGGACAGGCCGAGCCGCTGCGCGATCTGCTTGTACGACATTCCCTTGGCCACCAGGCGCAGCACCTCCGTCTCCCGGTCGGTGAGGCGGGGCATTCCCGGCTCCGCGTCCCCGCTCGTGCCCTGTCCCGGCCCGGCGGCCATCCGCCGGTACTCCCCCAGCACCAACCCCGCCAGGCCGGGCGTGAAGACCGGATCACCGGCGGCGGTGCGGCGGACCGCGTCGAGGAACGCGGCGGGCGCCGTCGACTTCACCAGGTAGCCGGTGGCGCCCGCCTTGACCGCGTCGAGCACGCCCTGCTCCTCGCCGCTGGCGCTGAGCATCAGCACCCGGACCTCGGGCAGCGCGGCGCGCAGCCCGACGACCACCTCGACCCCGGAGATGTCCGGTAGTTGCAGGTCGAGGACCACCACGTCGGGTCGGGCGGCGGCGGCGACCCGGATCGCCTGCCGCCCCTCGCCGCTGGTCGCCACCACCAGGAAGCCAGCCTCGGCCAGATCTCGGGCCACGCCCTCGCGCCACATCGGATGGTCGTCGACCACCATCACCCGCACCGCCGTCACCGCTGCACCCTCCGCACGATCAGCTCGATCTCGGTGCCCGCGTCGGGGGTCGACATGATCCGGACCGTACCCCCGAGGTCGGTCACCCGACCGCGGATCGACTGGGCCACGCCGAGCCGTCCCTGCGCGGCGGCCTCGACCAGTCTGCCGTCCGGGATGCCCGGCCCCTCGTCACGGATCGACACGGTCACGGTCTCCCCCTCATCCTCGATCAACACCCAGGCCCGCCCGCCGGCGTGGCGGCCCACGTTGTCCAGGGCCGCGCCGGCCGCCGCCGCCAACTCGCCGGCCACCTGCCGGGGCAGGGTCACCGGCGTGGCGGGGGCCGAGAGCGACACCGCCGCCGAGGCGTACCGGCCGAGCAGGCTCCGCAGGTCCACCACTTCCGCCCCGGCGGCGGCCGGTGCGGTGCCCGCGATCAGTGCCCGCAGGGCGGCCTCCTGCTCACCGGCGAGCCGGGCCAGTTCGCCGGCCTCGCCGGGCAGGTGCGCGCCGCGCCGCTGCACCAGCGCCAGCACCTGGAGCACCGAGTCGTGGATGTCGCGTGCCAGTCGTTCCCGCTCCCGGGTGGCCGCCTCCAGCTCCACCGCGTGTTGCAGGCGTTCCTCGGCGGCCACGGCGAGCCGGGCGACATGGCCGACCACCACCCCGGCGAGCAGCAGCAGGATCACCCCGGTGAAGGAGGACTGGCTGATCCGTTCCCGGGTGGCCACGTCCGCGCCGGCCACCAGCAGCGCGGCCACCGTGCCCCGCCGCCGGCCGCCGGAGACGGCCCAGGCCAGCACCGGGCCGGCCATCCAGGCAACCCCCAGGGTGGGTACGCCGTGGGCGAGCGCCTCCCGTCCGATCACCCAGGGGGTGGACAGCACGATGGCGACCACCACCCCGAGGTCGGCCAGCAGCAGCGGCCAGCGGCGCCAGGCGGGCCGGGCGTACCCGACGGCGGTCGCCCCGGTCCAGAGGATCATCGCCAGGAGCAGGGCGCCAACGGCGAACGGGTGGTCGTACCGGTCGGCGTCGCGCACGGCGAGCGCGCAAACGTACCCGAGGGAGGCCACCCGGAACACCGTGAGCGCCCGCCAGAGCGGCACCTCGAAACCACCCGGCGGCGACGGCATGGCGGCCAGGATGCCACAGCCGGGCCGACGGCGCGGGGTCACGGAGTGCGCCTCACGTAACCCTGACGTACGGTTGAAAAGCCGCGAATACTCCGAGATCCGCTGTCGGGACGGGCCATGACGAATGCAGATCCGCACGCACCGCGTACGGTTGTGCCCATCGAACCCTCCCTCCTGATCGCCGAGGCCTTCGAGCAGGCCCAGGTGACCGAGATTCGACACTCGGTCACCTCTTGCGCGCACGCCTCCGGCCTCGACGGCCAACGGCTGGACGACTTCGTGCTGGCGGTCAACGAGTTGATCACCAACGCGGTGCGGCACGGCGGTGGGCGCGGGTGGCTGCGGCTCTGGCGGGAGCCCAGCGCGCTGTTCTGCGAGGTGGCGGACCACGGGCAGGGCATCACCCCGCAGCGGCTGGGCGACCGGAGTCGGCCCGCCCCGGACACGGCCGGCGGGTGGGGTCTCTGGCTGGCCCGGGAGCTGACCGACGCCATGGAGATCGCCACCAGCGCCGCCGGCACCACCGTCCGCATCACCGCCACCCTCGCCGCCACCGACCGCACCCAGCGCTGAGACCGGGCCGGGGCGCGGGCGGGCTCAGCCGAAGAGGGCCGAGACCGATTCCCCGTTGTGGATCCGGCGCATGGCCTCGGCCAGGGCGGGAGCCACCGAGAGGACCTGGAGTTTCCCGACCCGCTTCGCGGCCGGAATGGGGACCGTGTTGGTGCAGACGATCTCCAACACGCCGTCCTGCTCGCTGAGCCGCCGCAGCGCGTCGCCGGAGAACAGGCCGTGCGTGCAGGCCAGCCGGATGGAGCGCACCTTCAGGCCACGCAGGTGCTCCATCAGCTCGACCACCGTGCTGCCCTTGGCGATCTCGTCGTCCAGCACGATGACGTCCCGATCGGCGACCTCGCCGATCACCGCGCTGATCTTGACCAGGTCGTCGCTGAACCGCTGCTTCGCACCGGCCGCCACCGGCGTGCCGAGCAGCCGGGCGAAGGCGGCGGCCTCCTTGGCGTTGCCCAGGTCGGGCGAGACCACCACGGTGTTGCTGAGGTCGTAGCGCCGGAAGTGGGTGGCCAACTCGCGCAGCGCGTGCAGATGATCCACCGGGACGCTGAAGAAGCCGTGCACCTGCGGCGAGTGCAGGGTCATCGCGAGCACCCGGTCCGCCCCCGCCGAGGTGAGCAGGTCGGCGACGAGCCGGGCGCCGATCGAGATCCGCGGCGCGTCCTTCTTGTCCGAGCGGGCGTACGCGTAGTGCGGCAGCACCACAGTGATCCGGCCGGCGGACGCGCCCCGCGCCGCGTCGATCATCAACAACAGCTCGACGAGGTTCTCCTGCACCGGGGGCACCAGCGGCTGGATCAGGAAGACGTCCCGCTCCCGGCAGTTGGCCTGCAACTGCACTTCCAGGCAGTCGTTGGCGAACCGGGAGACCCGCACCGGATGCAGCGGCACCCCCAGGTGGGCGCAGATCTCGGCAGCCAGGTCGGGATGGGCGGTTCCACTGAAAACGGCGATGTCGCGCACGTTCGCACATCGTAGGCGACGAGGAGGCCAACGTGACGGCGGTCGCTCCGCGCCGCCGCTTTGGGTACGGTGCTGCCGTGACCCCCGAGTACGTCGCCGCCATCGACCAGGGCACCACCTCCTCGCGGTGCATCGTCTTCGACTCCACCGACGCGGCCGGGCTCGCTGCGCGATCCGAGAGGATGACGAGATGCCGTACCTGGTCCTGACGATCATGGCGAGCCTCGGTCTGGCCGGCATGGCGTACGCGGCCGTCCGTTTCTGGCGGGACCTCGGCCTGCTGCGGCGGGGCGTCCGGGTGCCGGGCGAGGTGGTGGAGCTCCGTCCGGTCACCTTCGGCCACGGCCCGCGCACCTACTACCCCGTCGTTCGGTACCAGACCGTCGACCGTTCCGTGGTCACCGCGACGCCGGGGCGTTGGCGGCAGACCCCGCTGTCGACGGCGCCCGGGCCGGTCACCGTGGTGCACGAGCCCTCCCGTCCGACCCGGATCCTGGTCGAGTCGCCGGCTCTGGGGGGAACGTCCTCAGTGGTCGTGCCGTTCGTCTCGCTGTTCGGCGTGAGCGCGACCGTGCTGGCCGTCGGCATCGTGGTCTTCTCGGTCCTGAGCTGATCCGCCCTCCACAGTGGTTGGCCGCGGTGGGTACCGTCGGCCGCGCAGGCAGACGACAGCGGGAGGGGCACGATGACCGGGCCGATCGGCACCACACCAACTCCGGACGTGATGGCGCAGCTAACGGCGCGGATGCGGGAGCAGTTGGGCCGCGGCGAGGAGCTGCGCGGCCGGTTGACCGGCCTGACCGGTCACGCGGAGAGCGAGAACGGGTTGGTGCGGGTCACCTGCACGGCCGAGGATCCCGCCCAGGAGCTGCACATCGATCCGCGGGCGCTGCGCATGCCCGCAGCCGAGCTGGCGGAGCTGATCTCCGGCCTCCTTCGGGCGGCGCGGGCCGACCTCCAGCGGGCCACCGCCGAGGTGATGCGCGAGTTCGGTGGTCCGGCCGGGCCCGCGGCGGTCCTGCACGACCCGGCGGCGGCGCAGGCCAAGCTGGCGCAGCTCAACGACATGGTCAGCGGGCCGATCCGGGAGAGCACGGAGATGTTGGAACGCCTGCGGCGTCAACTGGGGGTCTGACCCGAGCCGGCCAGGAGCGGGTCAGCGGCCCTGCCGCGCCCGCTTCGCGGCCGCCCGCACGAACACGACGGCGAGCGCCACCATCACCGCCAACAGGACCGAGCCCACCATCAGCGGGGCGATGAGCCAACTCATCAGGTTGACGGTGGCCCGCTCGCCGTTGGCCCAGCCGTCGACCTGCTCCCCCGCGCGCGGGGAGCCGCCGCCCACCGGGCCGGTGACCACCCGGCCGTCGGCCATGCTCCAGGTGCCGCGGCACCGCTCGGTCGCCTTCGGACCGCCGAGGTCGCACGACTCGACCTGGATGCTCACCCGCTCGGCGCCGATCAGATTGCGGCCGAGGCCGACGGGCAACACCAGGAGGACCAGGACCATGAGGATCGGCACCAGGACCCGCTGCCAGCGCGGCCGGCGGGCCATCCGGGTCACGTAGTCATCGGGGGGCGTCGACGCGGACCGTCCGGATGCCATGGGTCGCAGGCTACCAGCGACGGGCACCCCCGCCCATCCATGATCCTGTTAGGCTGTCCGCGCTCCGGCACCATGAACATCGATCACGTACACGGGGAGAGTCGATGATCGAGGTTGATCCGCCGGCGATCCGTGCGCTCGGCGACACGATCGAACGTCAGGTCGGGCCGCCCCTGGACGCCTGCGCCGAGCTGCTGACGTCCGCCCGCGCCATCGAACACAGCAACTTCACCTCGGTGGTGCCGCAACTCGCGGTCGCCTACGTCGGCGCCGTCGAGTTCGTCGAGGAGCAACTGCGCACCAAGCGCGAGCACCTCACCGAGGTCCGGTCCCGGTTGGTCCGCACCGCGGACAACTGGGAGGCCGCGGAGACCGCCAGCACCATCGTCCCCCGCTGAAGACGCCGGAGACCGACATGGCAGACCCTACCTACCCCGCGGCAGCCGCGAAGATCGCGCTGGTGGAGATCAGCCTGGCCGCCGCGGTCATCCCCGCCGCCTGGCCCATCGCCCAGATCGTCTACTTCAACCAGTGCGACCCAGAGACGATCATGCGCAAGGGCGGCGACTGGCTCGCCATGTACGACCAACTCGGCACCGCCCACGACAACCTCGACGACGCCGTCGCGACCCTGACGTCGGCCCAGTGGAGCGGTCAGGACCGCGACGCGTTCGGGGTGCACATCAACGCCTACGGCGCGCAGGTCGTCGGCACCCAGGTGCTGGCGATCACCGTGGGCGTCACCATGCTCTGCGTCGGCGCCGCCCTGCTCTGCCTCGTCGTGGCGTACGCGGTGGTGTCCACCATCCTGGCGGTCTTCGCCACCTTCATCGCGGCGGCCTCGGCGACCGTCGTCGGAGCGCCCGCCGCGGCGTCCGCCGAGGCGACGGCGACCTCGTTCGCAGCCTCGGCGCTCAGCTTCCTGAAGGGGATCGAGGCGATGGCCGAGGCGATCGCCACCGGCGGAGCGGCGGCCATCGCGGGCGCCGCCTCGTTCGACGTCGGCACCCAGCTCGGCACCGGCGACACCGAGGTGCTCAAGGGTCTGGTCCAGGCCACCGTCGACGGGCTCGACAACGTGGCCGCCGGGTTCCTGTCGAAGTGGGAGCGCGACTTCGTCGGCTACGGCATCCACAGCGGCGCCCGGCACGCCGTGGGTTCACCGACCGGGCCGGGCTACCTCATCTACGGCGGTGGGACCCAGGTCGCGCCGGCCGGTTCGGACGGCGACGGGGACACCGTCTGGGGCACCTCGGGCGTGGTGGACAACCTGTGGGCACGGCTGTTCGGGGGCGACGCCTGGAACCACTGAGCGAGCCGGGACGACACCCGTCCCGGCGCCGCGTTCACTCCCAGCGGTTGCCGGTGAGCTTCTCGTAGACCTCGACGTAGCGGGCGCGGGTCGCCTCGACGACCTCGGCGGGCACGTCCGGCGCCGGAGGCAGCTTGTTCCAACCGCTGCCGGTGGCCCAGTCCCGGACGTACTGCTTGTCGTAGGAGAACTGCACCCGGCCCGGCTGGTACGACTCGGCCGGCCAGAACCGCGACGAGTCGGAGGTGAGCAGCTCGTCGGCGAGCACCAGGGTGCCGTCCGGCGCCCAGCCCAGCTCGATCTTGGTGTCGGCGACCAGGATGCCCCGGTCGGCGGCCAGCTCGGCGCCACGCCGGTAGACGTCGATGGTGATCTGTCGCAGCCGCTCGGCGGTCGCCTCGCCCACCTTGTCCACCACGTCGGTGTACGTGATCGGCTCGTCGTGCTCGCCCGCCGGCGCCTTGCTCGACGGCGTGAAGATCGGCTCGGGCAGGATCGACGCCTCGCCGAGCCCGCGCGGCAGCGGTACGCCGGAGACCGCGCCGGTGCGCTCGTACTCCCGCAGGCCGCCGCCGGTGAGGTAACCCCGGGCGACGCACTCGACCGGGACCATGTCCAGCCGCTGGCAGCGGATGGCCCGCCCGGCGAACTCGGCCGGCACGTCGGTGGCCGAGATGACGTGGTTCGGCACCAGGTCGGCGAGCTGCTCGAACCACCACAGCGAGAGGGCGGTGAGCAGTCGACCCTTGTCCGGGATCGGTGTCGGGAGGGCCACGTCGTAGATCGAGATGCGGTCCGACGCGACCAGGATCAGGTCGTCGCCGTCGGCATACACGTCCCGGACCTTGCCCGAGTGCAGAAGTTCCACGCGCCCTAGTACACCACGCGGCGACGCCGGGCCCGTTCCGGCACCCGTACCGCCCTCGGGCTGCCGGGTGACCGGACGGACGTTGACACCCTCCTGCGCCGCCTGCGTGAATGGTCCGACCCGTCCGTACGTGCCAGGAGACCCCGTGCCCGTTGTCCGTCCCCCGATCGCCCGTTTCGGCGCCGACCCGGGCCGACGTCGAGTGCTCACCGCGCTGCTCGGCGCTCCCCTGCTGGCCACCGGTGGGCTGGCCGGATGCAGCGATGGCGCCGACACCTCAACCCAGGACGGGCCGATCGAGCTGTCGGTCTTCTGGTGGGGCGGGACGAAGCGGGCCGAGTTGACGGAAAAGGTCCTTCGGCTGTATTCGCAGCGCAACCCGCGGGTCAGCTTCCGGATCACCTGGCAGGGCGCCGACGGTTACTACGAGCGGCTGGCCACCCAGGCGGCCGGCGGCAACGTTCCGGACCTGATCCAGCTCGACGACGCCATGCTGACCGAGTACACCGAACGCCAGATCGCCCTCGACCTCACCGAAGCGACCGCCGATCACCGGTTGGACCTGCGTGGCCTGCCGGAGGGTCTGATCCGCTACGGCACCGTGGACGGGCGGACGATGGCGGTGGCCGCCGGGCAGACTCTCGCGGCCGTGGTCTTCAACCGTGACCTGCTGCGCGAGCTGCGGGTGCCCGAGCCGCGCGGCGGGATGTCCTGGGTGGACTACCTCGCCTGGGCGCAGCAGGTCACCGAGGCGAGCGACGGCCAGGTGGCCGGCACGATGGACGCGTCCGGCGACTACCGCGCCCTCTGGCTCTGGCTACGGTCCCAGGGCGGCGAGTTCTACCGCGGGCGGCAGCTCGGCTTTGGCGCCGAGGAGCTGATCGCCTGGTTCGAGCTGTGGCAGCGCGCCCGCACCGGGCGGGCCACGCCGGGCGCGGCCCTCGTCGACCAGGCCGACAGCGGGGAGCCGGCCCGGCAGTTGGTGGTCACCGGGTTGACCGCCGCGTCCTTCGCCTGGTCCCACCAGCTGCCGGAGCTGCAACGACTCACCGATTCCGAGCTGGGTGTGGTGGGCTTCCCCGGCCCGCCGGGCGCCCAGTGGGCGCGGGCGTCGATGTACTGGGCGGGGTTCCGGGGCACCCGCCACGCGGACACGGTGGCTGACGTGATCAACTTTCTGACCACGAACGGGGAGGCGGGCACCGTCCTCGGCCACGAGCGGGGCCTCAACGCCAGCCTCGCCGTCCGCCGCTACACCGAGGGCAGCATCACCGACCCGGCTCAGCAGCGCGCCGCCGCGTTCGGCGCCAGCATCGCCGACCAGCTGGGGCCGGCCCCCGCGCCACCGCCGAAGGGCCATCCCAAGGTGCGTTCCCTGCTGGTCACCGCGGCGGAGAGCCTCCGCGCCCGGCGTGCCGGCACGCGGGCGGCGACCTCACGTTTCCTCGCCCAGGCCAACGCCGCCCTGGCGGCCTGACCCACCGGCGGCCCACCGCCGCCAGCCACGCCCGCCGTCCGCCCCGGCCCGCCGCCCCGCCGCCC
>NZ_JBEXHY010000098.1:0-20280 GCF_040608295.1 Micromonospora sp. NPDC005197
TCGCGCGGGGCGACCCCCGAGGTGCGGAGGGGGGGGGGGGGCGTCCCCCCCCGGCCGCCGGAGGCCAACCCCGGGTCGTAGGGCCGGAGGCCCTGCCCGCCGGAGGCAGGTTCCCGAGGCGTGTTGCTTGGCGGCAACGCGGAAGAGCCGGAAGTCCGCCAGCGTGCGTCACGGCCTGGCTTGCGGCCTATCGGTGCTGGCGACGCTGGGCGCTCCACTGGCTCAGAAGGTGGGCAAAGAACAGGACAAAGAAGGCCAGCATGAGCACACCAAGGAGGTTGTGGGCCGATTCCTGCCAGCTTCGGGGCATCAACGCCTGCGCCTCGAAGAGGAGTCCGGCAAGACCACAGCAGACGGCAGCCGACGCCCAGAGCCGAGGACGATGCACCACCCGACCGAATAACCTGGCAGTCTCGGCGCGTCGGCTGCGCACTAGAACAACACCGGCGAGCACGATCACAGTGACACTGCCGCCAACGACCAGCGCAATCATTACTGCCTGAGCCACATCCATGGTCGTCACGGCGCCAGGGTAGCCGTAGCACGCGATGCCCCAGGGTATGGGTGTCCCCGTCGTGGATCGTTGGTTCCGCGTTCAGCCCCGGTCACCTCCAATGAGGATGGTCGGGGCCTCGGCGTGTCCACTGGTCTCGCGGTGGCCACCGCCGGGCCGCGCCGGGAGCGAAGCGGCGAGGCGCGGACGGCCGGCGAAGGTGGCGGGCGAGCGGCCCGCAGGGCCGCCTTGAAGACGTATGGAAAGTTCTCACGGGCAAGAATCCAGGCAGGTGTCCGGTCTCGGGACCTGCGTGACACATCGGTATCAGGACCTGGGTGACACTCCGCCGAGTGTTGGTGGAGATGAGCGTGATGGAACAGCGGTATCGAGCCGTCCAAGACGTGCTGGCCGGATCCACGGTCACGGACGTCGCAGAACGATTCGGGGTCTCCCGCCAAGCGGTGCATCGTTGGCTGGCCTGGTATCAGGACGAGGGCCTGGAAGGGCTTGCGGACCGGTCCAGCCGGCCACGTTCCTCGCCTGGCCAGACTGCTCCTGAGGTGGAGGCGCTCATCTGTGAGCTGCGCCGGAACCACCCGCGATGGGGTGCCCGTCGCCTGCTCTTTGAGCTTGGCCGTCGTGACTGCCCCGGGCCGATCCCTTCGCGGATCACCGTGCATCGGGTGCTGATCCGGCACGGCCTGATCGATCCGACGCCTCGCCGGCGTCGGCGGGAGGACTACCGGCGATGGGAACGCGGCCGGCCGATGGAGCTCTGGCAAATGGACATCGTCGGCGGCATCCAGCTGGCCGACGGTGGTGAGGCGAAGGTCGTCACCGGCGTCGACGACCACTCCCGGTTCTGCGTCATCGCCGCCGTCGTCCGCCGGGCCACGGCCCCGCCGGACCACCACCGCAGCCCGCGTCCCAGCCGCTCCAGGTCGAACGCCGCGTCAGCTGCCGAGGATCCCTGGTCATCGCCGGCCAACGCATCCACGTCGGCATCACCCACGCCGGCCGCACCCTCACCGTCGAAGCCGCCGACACCACCTTCCGCGTCCACGACGGCGACCAGCTCGTCACCGAGGTCGCCCGCACCACCGTCAAACCGGTCGCCCGGTTCAAGGTCCGCAAACCCGAACCTCCGCGACCGACGGCTCCAGCCACGAAGCCACAACCTACCGTCGTCTGACACGCTGAAAGGATGCGCACCCTGGGGTCGTCTGCTGAGTTCCGCGAACAGCCATGGCCCACGATCGCGGCACGCCTACACGGCGTCCTCAACGACAGTGCCACCTACGAACCAGTGCTGGACATCGTCGACAGCGTCATCGCGTTCGAAGCCGAAGCCCTGCTGGCCGGCACGACCTCAATGTTCGACCTCATCGTCACGCCGAAACCCGTCACACCACCACCCGTCGACGTCGTCAGGGTCCGCTCGACCAACGGCTGGATCACCATCGAGCACATCACTCACACCGGCCGAAGCGACCGGATCCAAAGACCAGCGCAGGAGGGAGTCGCCCTGTTCTGGCGGTTCATGATCGAAAAGTTCGGCATCCACCCCACGCCGACCGGCGCACCACCTGACCAAGCGGCTCCATAACAGTCGGAATCTAGCCCCTCCCAAGGCATTCGCCAGGACTTGTAGCCTGAGCCGTAAGAGATCGTCTAGCCGGACGTGTCACCCACGTCCCGAGACTGGTCTGTCACGCACGTCCTGAGACCCGACAAAGAATCCAGGCAGGACCACGCGGTCGGGACGGGGGGATCGACAGCGAGGCGAGGGGCACGCTCCGCCCCGAACCCCGGCCCTCCTCGGAGATGCCGCCACGGATCACCCCGACGGGCACCACAAGGGCTACCAGCATCCCCGGACGGGGACAAGGTGGAGCGCCCTACCGGACGAACGACCTTGGCCCCGTCCGGGGATGCTGGACGGTCTACGACTGCCCGACGAGGAGGTCCGCTCCACCTGGCCTGGCGCAGGTCGGTCCACTCCACCGCGTGTGGTCGGCGGCGGGCGGGATGGCCGCAGGCTCGGCACACATATGATGACGACGCCATCCCGTGACCAGCCGATCGGAAGCACGGCCAAATGACAGGTTTACCCGCTGCCGCACTGGTGTCGATCCTCGTTCTGCTCGCAGTGCTGGCCATCGACGTATGGGTTTACGCGGACGCCAAGGAGCGACTGAGGCGCGGGAACCCGGTCGCTGTCTCGCTTGGGTCTTTCCGACTGGAGACCCCGGAGGCGTGGTTCCTGGGCTGTCTGATCCTGTGGGTTGTGTTCTTCCCGCTCTACCTGACAGCCACGGGGCGGAACCCCTTCGCTCACAGCAAGGCCTGACAACAACAGGGTGCAGTCGTGCTGTGGGCCAGCAACGGTGCTGAGCCCGGTCGCGGCTGGGGACTAGGGGTCATTGCGGCGCCACCTACGACCACGCCTGCCGGACATCCCCCCGCTACGGAGCGCTACTTTCTCGCGGCCGGTTGCGGGCTGCGCCTGGGTGAAATCCTCGGCTTGGAGGTGGACGACATCGACTTCGACGTGCGGGAGGTGCACGTCCGACGCCAACTCAAGGTACTCAAGGGCCGTCAGCCGTTCCTCGGACCGGTCAAGACCAGCACCAGCGCCCGCACGGTCGAGCTGCCTGACGTCGTGGCGGTGGCGTTGCGTCAGCACCTGGCCGACGGGTGCGACGCGGTCGAGGTCGACGACGACACGGACCGTCGCCGGCCGGTCCGCCGGGCCGCACGCCTGCTGTTCAAGGGTGTCGGCGGTGAGCCCGTCAATGCGGCGACCTTCTCGCGGACGTGGGCCACCGCACGGGGAGCGGTCGGGCTGCCGGCGCGGTGGGGGATTCACGGACTACGGCACTACTACGCGACGGTTCTGATCCACGCGGGCGCGTCGGTGAAGACGTGCAGCTCGCGTTGGGGCACAGCACGCCGACCATCACGCTCAACACCTACGTGCACGAGTGGCCGGACGCGCTCGACCGGACCCGGTTGCTCATCGACGGTGCGCTCGGCGGCCAACACGAAACGGCGGCCACGCCGGCTGTGAGCCGGGCATGACCGCCGTCCGTGAGGTTGTACCCAACCTGTACCCAAGATCAGTAGTGATCCTGTTGGTGCAGGTCAGAGCCTTGATCAGGCTCAGCAGTCGTAGTACATGGCGAATTCGTGCGGGGTCGGGCGCAGACGCACCGGGTCGACCTCGTTGGCGCGCTTCCAGTCGACCCAGGTGGAGATCAGGTCGGGGGTGAAGACACCGCCGTCGAGCAGGTAGTCGTGGTCGGCCTCCAGCGAGTCGAGCACCGCCGGCAGCGAGCCCGGGACCTGCTTGACGTCGCCCCACTCCTCCGGCGGGAGGTCGTAGAGGTCCTTGTCGATCGGCGTCGGCGGCTCGATCTTGCTCTTGATGCCGTCCAGGCCGGCCATCATCATGGCCGAGAAGGCCAGGTAGACGTTGGCCGACGGGTCCGGAACGCGGAACTCGACGCGCTTGGCCTTCGCGTTGCTGCCGGTCACCGGGATGCGGGTGCAGGCGGAGCGGTTGCGCTGCGAGTAGACCAGGTTGACCGGGGCCTCGTAGCCGGGCACCAGGCGACGGTACGAGTTGACCGTCGGGTTGGTGAAGGCCAGCAGCGACGGCGCGTGGTGCAGCAGGCCGCCGATGTACCAGCGGGCGGTGTCGGACAGGCCGGCGTAGCCGGTCTCGTCGTAGAACAGCGGCTCACCGTTGAGCCAGAGGCTCTGGTGGGTGTGCATGCCGGAGCCGTTGTCGCCGAACAGCGGCTTGGGCATGAAGGTCGCGGTCTTGCCGTTGGCCCAGGCCTCGTTCTTCACGATGTACTTGAAGAGCTGGAGCTGGTCGGCGGCGTGCAGCAGGGTGGAGAACCGGTAGTTGATCTCGGACTGACCGGCGGTGCCCACCTCGTGGTGCGAGCGCTCCACGGTGAAGCCGGTGTCGACGAGCCGACGCACGATCGAGTCGCGCAGGTCGGCGTAGTGGTCGACCGGGGGCACCGGGAAGTAGCCGCCCTTGTACGCGGTCTTGTAACCGCGGTTGCCGCCCTCCTCCTCGCGGCCGGTGTTCCACGCGCCCTCGACCGAGTCGATGTAGTAGAACGACTGGTGCGCCGAGGTCTCGTGGCGGATCGAGTCGAAGATGTAGAACTCCGCCTCGGCGCCGAAGTAGGCGGTGTCGGCGATGCCGCTCGCGGCGAGGTACGCCTCGGCCTTCTTCGCGACGTTGCGCGGGTCGCGGGTGTAGGCCTCGCGGGTGAACGGGTCGTGGATGAAGAAGTTGAGCGCGAGGGTCTTCTGCGCCCGGAACGGGTCGATGAACGCGGTGGCGACGTCCGGGAGCAGGAGCATGTCCGACTCGTGGATCGCCTGGAAACCGCGGATCGACGAACCGTCGAACGCGAGGCCGTCGGTGAAGAGGTCGTCGTTGACGGACTCGACCGGCAGGTTGAAGTGCTGCATCACGCCGGGCAGGTCACAGAAACGAACGTCGACGAACTTCACGTCCTCGTTCTTGAGGTATCGCAGCAGTTCCTCGGGATTGGCGAACACACATCCTCCTGGCACGTCCACGGGGTGGCTAGGCTCCTGGCGACGCTATGGCCGGGGGGTTGCCCGGCCATGTCTTGAGTGTTTCTGCCGTGTTACGTCCCTCGCGGAGCGTCAGCGACGCTCCTGTCCACGCACTCAGCCTGCGCGAACGCCGTACCGGCTGTGCCAGTGTAATGACACTTGATGCCATTGGCCCGAATCGGCACGCAGTGGTGACGGCGATCCGAGGCCCCGATTCGGACGCGGATACCCTTGATCGCTGTGACCAATCCGCACGTCCCGGCAGCGCCGGCCACCGATCCCACCTTCACCCCGCCGAGCCTGGGTCGACGCTTCGGAGCGTTGATCATCGACTGGGTGCTCTGCCTGCTGGTGGCCAACATCTTCGGTGGGCCGATTCAGCATCCATGGCTGCCGGTGCTGGTGCTGATCCTGGAGTACGGCATCTTCCTCGGCCTCTTCGCCCAGACGCCGGGCATGTACATCACCAAGGTCCGCTGCGTGAACTGGCACGACGGAGGCCGGATCGGCGTGCTCCGCGCGCTGGCCCGGGGCGTGCTGCTGGCGCTCGTCGTCCCCGCGCTGATCATGGACGAGCACCGTCGGGGCGTGCACGACCGCCTCGTCGACTCGGTCATCGTCGACGCCCCGCGCGGCTGAGCCGACCCCCGCAGGGTCGTTCCGCCCTCGCACGACCCGCAAGATCGCACTCGATCCTGGATGCAGTGGCATCCGCCGCGCACGAGGCCACTACATCCAGGATCGAGCACGATCATGGCCGGGAGCCGGGAGCCGGGAGCCGGGAGCCGGGTCATGAGGGGGTACGCGAAGGAGCCGGACCCGTGCGGGTCCGGCTCATTGACGCGTACACCTGAGGGTCAGCGACCCCGCGACTGGCGGGAGGCGCCCGGCGGCCGCATGTTCTTCGGGATCGCGCCCTTGGGCATCTGCGGACGGGCGGTGAGCGCCTTGAGTCGCTTGTCCAGCGCGTTGACGTCCTTGCCGCTGAGCGCGCGGGGCAGCCGCAGCAGCGTCGTGCGCAGCTTGCGGATCGGCAGCTCGCCCTCCTGCTGACCGATCACGTAGTCGTGCAGCGGGGCGGAGCCGATGACCTTGGCGAGCCGTCGCTTCTCCTGCCCGAGCAGGCCGCGCACCCGTTGCGGGTTGCCCTCGGCCAGCAGGATCACGCCCGGCCGGCCGATCACCAGGTGGACCATGTCCATCTGGGTGGTCGAGCTGACGGCAGGGGTGACCCGCCAGTCGCCGCGCATGTTGTCCATGATCTGCGCCGCCGCGCCGGGCTGCCCCTCGGCGGCGTTCATCATCGCCTTGTTGGACCGCAGGTTCAGCACGATCAGCACCGCGAGCAGGGCGAACAGGATGCCCAGCGGCAGCCAGATCCAGCTCCAGAGGATCACCGCGACCACGGTGAGCGCGAGCGGGATGAGCACCGCTGCGGCGACCAGCGGCGCGAACCACCGGTCCTGCTTGGCGGTGAACTGGAACACCATCCCGATCTGCTTCAGCCGCTGGCCGAACGAGACCTTCTCCTGGGGCTTTGCCATGCCGCAGAGTCTAGTGGTCCCCGCCGGCCGCGTTGATCCGCGTCCGGGTGCCGGCCGGCTGAGTACCTTACGTCGCCTCAGGCGCTCCGACCGGGCGGGTAAGGAGGGTACGGCCGGGCAAGATGAGGCGGTGTGCCCATGCCGGGCCGGGGCCTTCGCGCGAAGAGTCGTCAGCAGAGGACGACGACGCGACGAAGGAGCCCGACATGTTTGGCAACGACGTAGATTTCCTGCTCTCCGTGCACCGTACCCACGCCGCTGAGCTGCGGGCCGAGGCTGCGGCGCAACGACTGGCGCGGTCGGTGCCGCGCCGCTCGGGTCGTACCTGGCTGGGCCGCCGCCAGCCGGCCCGCCGCGCGGGTGACGACCGCCGGTGACCACGACCGCCGTACCCAACGCGCCCAGCGGGCCCGGGCCCGTCCCACCGGCCGACCGGCACGACGGACCGGCGCCCGGGCCCGGGCCGTCAGCCGGCGGGCCCGGGTCCGAGCCGCCGGCCGGCGGGCCCGGGTCCGGGGCAGCCGCCCTGTCGCCGCGGCGCCGGCCGATCGGCGGGGCCGGTGTTCCGTCCGGTCATGGCATGCTCGGTCCCGTGACCGTACGTGCCGCCAGTTCCGTCCTCGTCGGCCGCCAGCGTGAGATCGCGACGCTGCGGGACGCGCTGGGCCGGGCCGGGAAGGGCGATCCGGCCACCGTGCTGGTCGGTGGCGAGGCGGGCGTGGGCAAGACCCGGCTGCTGGAGGAGTTCGCGGCCGGGGCCACCGCCGCGGGCGCCCGGGTGCTGGTCGGTCAGTGCCTGGAGTTGGGTGAGGCGGGTCTGCCGTTCGCCCCGTTCGCCGCGGCGCTGCGCGCGGTGTTGCGCGCCGACGGCGCGGAGGTCTTCGCCGGCTACGAGGCGGAGTTCGCCCGCCTGCTGCCGGAGTTGGGCCGGGTGCCGGCGGGGTCGACCGCGCCGAGCGCGCGACCACTGACCGACGCCCCCCGTGGATACCTGTTCGACCTGGTCGCCGAGCTGTTCCAGCGGCTCGCCGACGCCCGGCCACTGCTGCTGATCATCGAGGACCTGCACTGGGCGGACCGTTCCACCCGGGATCTGATCGGCTTCCTGGTCCGGGCCGCGCGGCCGGGCCGGCTGCTGCTGGTCTGCACCTACCGCACGGACGAGTTGCAGCGTGGCCACCCGCTGCGCCCGTTCCTCGCCGAGCTGGACCGGGCACGCGGTGTCGAGCGGGTCGAGCTGGGCCGGCTGGACCGCGACGGCACCGGCGCGATCCTCGCCGACCTGCTCGGCGGCGAGCCGTCGCCCCGTGCCGTCGACGACATCCACGACCGTACGCAGGGCAACCCCTTCTTCATCGAGGAGCTGGCCGTCGCCGGCTCCCCGCTCGGCTGCGCGGCGCTGCCCGAGACGCTGCGCGACCTGCTGCTGGCCCGGGTGGACCGGTTGCCCGAGCCGGCTCAGCGGGTGCTGCGGATCGCCGCTGCCGGCGGCACCCGCTTCGCCCACGGTCTGCTCGCCGAGGTCGCCGGCCTGCCCGAGGCCGAGCTGGAGGACGCGTTGCGCGCCGCCGTCGCGGCCCAACTGGTGGTGGCCGACCCGGACGGCGACTACGAGTTCCGGCACGCCCTGGTGCGTGAGGCTGTGCACGACGAGTTGCTGCCCGGTGAGCACGCCCGGCTGCACGCGCGGTTCGCCGCCGCGATCGAGGCCCAGCCGCACCTGGTCGTCGCCGGCCGCGCTCCGGCCGAGATCGCCCACCACTGGTACGCGGCGCACGACCATCCCCGTGCCCTGGTCGCCGCGCGGGTCGCGGCCTGCGCCGCCGCCGACCGGTACGCCTACGCCGAACAGCGTCGACTGCTGGAGCGGGCGTTGGAGCTGTGGGAGCTGGTGCCCGACGCGGCCGACCTGCTCGGCATGGACCACCTGGCGTTGCTGGAGCAGACCCTGGACGCGGCGGTCACGGCCGGCGACTTCAGTCGGGCCATCACGTTGACCCGCGCCGGCCTGGCCGAGGTGGACGCCGACGCCGCACCGCTGCGCGCCGCCCGCCTGCTGGACCAGCGGGGCCGGCTGATGGCCCTGCTCGGCAAGAGCGACGGCCGGCGGGAGCTGGATGAGGCGTACCGCCTGGCGGCCAGCGGGCCCTTCGGGGTGGAGCGCGTCCGGCTGCTCGCCGACGTCGCCGCCCACCTGGTCAAGATCGATCCTGAGCAGGCGGCCCGGGTCGCCGCCGAGGCGAGCACGGACGCCGAGGCGCTCGGCGAGGAGCTGGCCCTGCTGCCGACCCGGATCGCCCTGCTCTGCCACCAGCAGCTGGACAACCGGTTGGCCGAGCTGGGCAGCGCCGAGGCCGTGGCCCAGGCGGCCGGGGACACGGCGGCTCTCGTGCTGGTCAAGGTGTTCCAGTCGGACGTGCTCTGCGAGCTGGGCCGCTACGCCGAGTCCGCGCAGGCGGCCGAGGCCGGCCTGGCCGAGGCGCGGCGGGTGGGGATCAGCCGCTCGACCGGGGCGTACCTGCTGTCCAACCGGGCCGAGGCGCTCATCGCGCTGGGTCGGTGGGACGAGGCCGAGACGGTCTGCGCGGAGGCCGCCCGGATCGACCTGTCCGGCGTCACCGGGCTGCACTGGTTGCAGTTGGGGGCCGGTCTGCGGCTGGCGCGGGCGCACCCGGGGGCCGACGAGATGGTCGACCGGGCGTTGGCCTTCCTCGGCCGCCCCTACCTGTGGCCGAACCACCGACTGCCCCTGCACGAGCTGGGCATCGAGGCGGCGCTGGCCGCCGACGACAAGGTCGAGGCGGTCCGCGCGGCCCGGGTCGCGGTGGCCGACGACAGCCTGCCGCAGCTGCCCCGCGAGGGTTGGCCGGTGCTGAGCGCCGCCGCGCGTACCGCCGCCCGGGTGGGTGACGGGGAGCTGGCCGCCGCCGTCGGCGCGCTCGCGGCCGACCTGCCGGCGCGACACCCGGCCGCGCGGGCGCACACTGCCCAGGTCAGCGCCCTGCTGGCGGCCGACGACGAGGCGTTGCCGGCGTGGCGGGCGGCGGTGCAGGCGTGGCGCACCGACGGGCAGCCGTACCCGCTCGGCCGGGCGTTGCTGGCGCTGGCCGAGGCCGCCGCCGCCGCGGGCGAGCGCGACGAGGTGTCGGCGGCGGTCACCGAGGCGGCCCAGATCGCCCGGCGGCTGGGCGCGACGCCGCTGGCCGAGACGGCCGCCACCCTGGCGCGGCGGGTCGGCCTGCGGGGGACGGGCAACGGCGGGGCCGGGGCCGATCTGCTGACGTCCCGGGAACGGGAGGTGCTGCGGCTGGTCGCCGAGGGGCACAGCAACAGCCGGATCGCCGAGCGGTTGTTCATCTCCCCGAAGACGGCAAGCGTGCACGTCTCCCGGATCATCGCCAAGCTCGACGTGACCAACCGCGGGGAGGCCGCCGCGCTGGCCCGCCGTCTCGGCCTGCTCGCCGAGCCCGCCGAGCCCCGCTGAGGGCGCCGCGGTCTCCTCAGCCGCGCGGCAGGTAGATCCGCCAGCCGTCGAGGGTGACCAGGTCGAGGTCGCCCGGGTCGGTGCCGAGCCGCTCGTCGAGCCGGGCCGCCAGCGGCGAGCCGGTCGGCGCGACCCAGGCCGGCGCCGCCGCGCGCTCCACCTCCCGGCGGTACGCGGGGTAGCGGTCGAAGCCGGGGCGCAGGGTGTCGTCGACGACCGCGCAGACGACGTCCTCGGCGCTCGCGAAGGTGAGGCGGTTGCAGGTCCAGTAGCCGGCGCGGACGTGTCGTACGCCAAGGTGGCGCAGCGTGGCCACCAGCTCGGCGTGCCGGGCCTCGGCGGCCCGGGTCGCCGGGGCCGTCAGCGCCGCCTGACCGGTGGCGTAGGCGGCGGTGAGCAGCGTGGCAACGAGGACGACCAGCGCCGCCGGCCGGGCCGCCGTCCACCCGGGGCCAGGCCGGGCCAGCGTCCAGACCGGCCAGAGCAGCGCCGGCACGGAGATGAGCAGGGTGGACAGGTAGCGCGCACTCTCCGCCGGGGTGAGGCCGGAGGAACTGCTCAGGGTGTACGCGCCGAGGGTGGCCACCGCGGCCAGCACGAGAGCCAGCCGCATGGCCGCCGCGACCCGGGGCGCCGAACCGTCCGTACCAGGTGAGCCGTCCGTACCAGGTGAGCCGTCCGCACCGCCCGAGCCGGGTGGGCGGTGCAGCGTCCGCCAGGCCGTGCCGGCGGCGACGACCAGCAGCACCGGCAGCGCGTACGTCCACCACAGTTGCCAGGTGGCGCAGGATCCGGGGCCGCAGAACCCCATGCCGAGCGGCGGCCCGAGCAGCAGCCCGCCGTGCAGCCGGTCCGCCCAGCTCGCGGTGGCGTCCGCCCCGCCGGCGGCGAGCACCGCGTGCAGCGGGTTGCGGCCGGTCAGCAGGCTGTGCCCCAGCAGCGGGGCAGCCCCCAGCACGGCCGCCGCCCCGAGCAGCGCTCCGGCCCGCCCGCGCAGCTCCCGGTGGCGGAACCCGACAAGCACCGCCCCGGTCGCCACGACGTACGGCAGCACCAGCGGGTCGACCCAGAGCATCAGCCCGGCCAGGAACCCCCAGACCGCCCAGCGGACGAGTCGCCACCCGGGCCGGCCGGCGGCCAGGTCGACGGCGAGCAGGGCGAGCGCCACCCCGGCCGCGTTCATCTCGGGGTAGCCGCCGCCGGCGATCAACTGGTTCTTGACCACCCGGTCGGCGCCGAGCGCCAGCAGCGCCACCGCCAGCAGGGCGAACCAGCGGTCCCCGGTCAGCCGCAGCGTCAGCCGCCAGGTCAGCAGCAGGAACAGCGCGTACAGCGCCAGGGTGGGCAGCCGCAGGCCGAACAGGGACGGGCCGGCCAGGGCGAACACCGGCGCGGCCAGGTACGCCTCCAGCGTGCCCATGTACTGCTGACCGTAGAACCAGACCGGGAAACCCTCGCCCCGGGCGATGTGCAGCGCGGCCAGCCCCATGGTGGCCTCGTCGCTGTTCGTCGGGGGAGTGGCGTGGCCCAGCAGCCAGAGCCGGTAGCCGACCCCGGCGAGCACTGTCAGGGCGGTGAGCCAGCCGACCAGGCCGAGGCGCGAACCGGGCCGTGGACGCGGTCGACCCGCGCCGCGCGGCTGTTCGCGTACCCCGGCGGTCATCGCACGATCATGACACCCGGACGCCGCACGGCCCGTGCGGCGCTGTCGGCGGGTCAGCCTGCGGTGGCGACCGGGGTGGCGGCGCGGGCGTCGAGCGCCTGCTTGTAGAGCCGGCCGGCCCGGTACGACGAGCGCACCAGCGGCCCGCTCATCACCCCGGCGAAGCCGATCTCCTCGGCCTCCTCGCGCAGCTCCACGAACTCCTCCGGCTTGACCCAGCGGGTCACCGGGTGGTGCCGGGGGGAGGGGCGCAGGTACTGCGTGATGGTGATCAGCTCGCAGCCCGCCTCGTGCAGGTCGCGCAGCGCCTGGGAGATCTCGGCCCGCTCCTCGCCCATGCCCAGGATGAGGTTGCTCTTGGTGACCAGGCCGTCGGCGCGGGCCTGCCGGATCACGTCCAGCGAGCGGTCGTAGCGAAACGCCGGCCGGATGCGCTTGAAGATGCGCGGCACGGTCTCCACGTTGTGGGCCAGCACCTCGGGCCGGGAGCCGAAGACCTCGGCCAACTGCTCGGGCACGGCGTTGAAGTCGGGGATGAGCAGCTCGACGCCGCAGCCGGGCTGCAGGGCGTGGATCTGCCGGACGGTCTCGGCGTACAGCCAGGCGCCGCCGTCGGGCAGGTCGTCGCGGGCGACGCCGGTGATGGTGGCGTACCGCAGGCCCATCGAGACGACCGACTCGGCGACCCGGCGCGGCTCGTCGGCGTCGAACTCGGCCGGCTTGCCGGTGTCGATCTGGCAGAAGTCGCAGCGCCGCGTGCACTGGTCGCCGCCGATGAGGAAGGTGGCCTCCCGGTCTTCCCAACACTCGTAGATGTTGGGGCAGCCGGCCTCCTGGCAGACGGTGTGCAGCCCTTCGCGCGAGACGAGCCCGCGCAGCTGGGTGTACTCCGGGCCCATCTTGGCCTTGACCTTGATCCATGGCGGTTTGCGCTCGATCGGCGTCTCGGCGTTGCGCGCCTCGATCCGCAGCAGGCGACGCCCCTCGGGGGCGGCCGTTGCGGTACGCGCTGCCTGGCCGGTCGTCGGCGCGGAGTGCTCGATCGTCACGAAAACGAGCCTACGCCGGATGGCGGGCGTCTATGTGCGTCAGGCGACCGGCGTCACGCCCCGAACGTTGTGACGCCTGACACCGGCAAGCCGAAAATTGGCGTCACACGCGCGGGGCCGGGGTGCTGCGATCAGTGTCGGCGGCGACCGCCAGTACCGTCGCTCGACGCGGAGTAGGGCTTCGTCGCCGACCAGCGGGACGTCATGCGCGTGCCGCGCGACACTGCTCGCCCCGAGCAGACATACGGGCCGGCGTCAGGTCGCGCCGGGCCCGTGCGCCACGGACCTGTCAACACTCGGCGAGCCGGTCGCGGAGCCGGGCCGACTGCGGGCCGTTGAGGTCCAGTGCGAGCGCCGCCCGGTACGCCGTGGCGGCCTCGTCGGCCCGGCCGAGGCGGTGCAGCAACTCGCCGCGGGTGGCGTGGAACCACGGGTAGCCGTCCAGCCCGACGATCGCTTCCACCAGAGCCAGCCCGGCGGCGGGGCCGTCCCGCTCGCCGACGGCGGCCGCCCGGTTCAGCCGTACCACAGGTGTGTCGTGCACGGTGAGCAGCACGTCGTACCAGGAGATCACCGCGTCCCAGGGCGTCTGGTCGTAGGACGGGGCGAGGGCGTGGCAGGCGGCGATGGCGGCCTGGACGACGTACCGGTCGGGATTGTCCGGGGTGCGGCGCAGGGCCTGACCGACCAGCGCGACACCGGTGGTGATCGCCGCCCGGTCCCAGTGCGAGCGGTCCTGCTCGGCCAAAAGGAGCGGCCGGCCGCCGTCGTCGACCCGGGCCAGCCGCCGGGAGTCCTGCAACAGGAGCAGGGCCAGCAGGCCGAGCACGGTCGGCTCGTCCGGCATCAGCTCGACCAGCAGCCGCGCCAACCGGAGACCCTCGTCCGCCAGCCCGACCCGGATCAGGTCGTCGCCGGCACCGGCCGTGTAACCCTCGTTGAAGATCAGGTAGACGGTGGCGGCGACGCCGGCAAGCCGGCCCGGCAGTTCCTCGGCCGTCGGGACACGGTAGGGGATGCCCGCCCGGCTGATCTTCTGTTTTGCCCGGGTGAGCCGCTTGGCCATGGTTGCCTCGGGCACCACCAGGGCGCGGGCCACCTCGGCGGTGGCCAGCCCGCCGAGGGTGCGCAGCGCCAGGGCCACCTGCGCGTCCAGGGACAGCGCCGGATGGCAGCAGGTGAAGATCAGCCGGAGCAGGTCGTCCCGGACGGCCTCGGGCGAGTCCGGTGCGGGATCGAGCAGCGCCACGGCCTCGGCCTCCTTCCCGGCGCGGCGGGCCTCCCGGCGAATCACGTCGACCGCCCGCCGCCGTGCCACGACCAACAGCCAGCCGCGTGGGTTGTCCGGTACGCCGTCCCGCGTCCACACCCGCAGGGCGCGGACGATCGCGTCCTGCGTGGCGTCCTCGGCGAGGTCGACGCTGCGGGTGACGCGGATCAGCGTGGCGAGGATCCGGGGACGCTCGGCCCGGATCACTCGCGCGGCCGCGTCGCCGGCTGTCGCCGCGTCGCCGGTCAGGGTCACAGCGGGATGACGGGGCGTACCTCGACCGCGCCGTTCCAGGCCGCGGGCATCTTCGCGACCGTCGCCACGGCCTCGTCCAGGTCCGCGCATTCGAGCAGGTAGAAGCCGGTCAGGGCTTCCTTGGTCTCGGCGTACGGGCCATCGGTGGTGAGCACGTCGCCGCCCTTGCCGCCGGAGACCCGTACGGTGGTCGCGGTGGCCGTCGGGTAGAGCGCGCTGCCGCCGCGGATCACCGCGCGTGCGGCCTCGCCGAACTCCCGGTACTCGGCCATCTCGGCGGCCTGCTCGGGGCTGCTCCAGTCGACGTCCGCGGTGTAGGTCAGCGCGATGTAGGTGGGCATGTCCGCTCCTCGCGTCCGGGCCGGGCGGTGGACGCCGGCCTCAGGTGTCGAGTCGGCGCTGGTCGCCGACTCCACCATAGGGACGATCGGTCGGACCCTCCACGGGACACCCGGTGCGGAATTTCTGGTCGACGGTCGGCCCGCCGGCCGGACGTTCAGACCTCGACGAGGGTGCCGAGTCGGCGCTCGACCACCGGGAGCACGTCGGCGACGCTGATCGGGCGGCCCAGTTCGGCGGTGAGCGAGGTGACGCCGGCGTCGCGGATGCCGCACGGGACGATCCGGTCGAAGTACGTCAGGTCGCAGTCGCAGTTGACCGAGAAGCCGTGCAGGGTGACGCCCCGGGCCACCCGGATGCCGATGGCGGCCACCTTGCGGGCCGGCCCCCGGTCGTCCTCGGGCACCCAGACTCCGCTGCGCCCCTCGACCCGGCCGGCGGCCAGGCCGAACTCGGCGCACACGTCGATGAGCAGCTCCTCGGTGCGGCGGACGTAGGCGACCACGTCCACCGGGTCGGGCAGCCGCAGGATCGGGTAACCGACGAGCTGCCCCGGGCCGTGCCAGGTGATCTTGCCGCCCCGGTCCACGTCGACGACCGGGGTGCCGTCCATGGGGCGGTCCCAGGGCTCGGTGCGCTTGCCCGCGGTGTAGACGCTCGGGTGCTCCAGCAGCAGCACGGTGTCGCCGCGCTCGCCCGCCACCACCGACTCGTGCAGGCGCCGCTGCTCGTCCCAGGCGGCCTGGTAGTCGAGCAGGCCGGCGCGGACGGCCGTCAGGCCGGAGGTCGTCGTCGTCACGGCGTCCAGCCTAGTCCCGTTCTCGGCGATCATCCCTGGTGAGCCGCCTCACCGGCCGCCCAGCGGTGCCCCCGGCTCAGGTGCTCGGCACGGGGTCGGCCGGGCGTTCACGGCGCAGGCGGCGGACGAGGAGGGCGATGGCGGCCAGCGTCGGCACGGCCAGCGCGAGGTAGAGCCAGAGCGGGGCGGCGAACGGCGACGGCCGGGGCTCCGGGCCGCCGAACGCGGCCCGAGCCAGCAGTTCGCCCGGCACCGCCAGATCGGTCGACCCGGGCGGTGCGGTGACCAGCACGTCCCGGCCGCCGCCGGGCGACACCGCGGCGAGAACGGCCCGCCGGTCGTCGCCGTCCGCCACGACTGACTGCTTCACCACCGGGTCGACCCCGCGCCAGCCGACGATCTCCGTGGTCGACGCGGCGACCGGCAGCGGTTGGCCGACGGCGTGGCCGGTGGCGGCGTCCAGGAACTCGATCCGCCAGGTACGTGCCGCCACCTGTTCGGAGGTGCAGCGGAGGCCGGCGCAGCCGTCGAAGGCGAGCAGCGCGATCCGCCGGCCGTCCGGGTGCCAGGCGGCCGGACCGGCCAGCATCCGCCGATCGCCCAGCTCGACCTGCCAGCGAACGCTGCCGTTGGTCGGGTCGACGACCACCAGCCGTTGTCGTTCGGCGATCGACGCGGGCACGTCGGCCGGGCCGGCCACCGCCACCAGATCGCCGCCCGGTGACCAGGCCGCCGCGGTGTGCGCGGCGAAGGTGCCGGCCGCGACCACCCGCTCGGTGCCGCGGTACGGGTCGAGGACGAGTAGGTCGTCGGGCTTCTCCGGGTCGTTGAGCTGCTGGTTGTCCGGCCCGTAGCTGATCACCGCGTCGTCGTTGCTGCGGGTGCTCAGGACCCGATGCCCGTCCGGCGACCAGGCCAGCGGTTGCATCCCGGTGTGGATCGGGCGGTGCTGCTGCCCAGTGGTGAGGTCCAACAACTCGCCGGACGGCCGCAGGTAGTGCCGCCCGTCCGGGGAGAGCAGCCCGTGGTCCTCACCGACGTGTAGGGGGATCAGCCGGTAACCGCCGTCCCGGCCGACCAGCACGCCGGTCGACTCCAGGAATCGGGTGCGGCTGGTGAAGAAGACCAACGCGGCCGGCCCGGCCGGGCGCTGCTCGACGGTGGCCTGCCACAGCCACGGCTGGTGCACCTTCGACGGCACCGTGCTGCCGGTGGCTGTGCTGCCGGTGGCTGTGCTGCCGGTGGCCGTGGCTGCTGGCACGCTGAGCGCCACCAGCGCGAGCGCGACACCGACCGTGACCCCGCGCCGCAGTCGTCTGCCCGTCGTTCTCATCGCCCCATTAGAAGCCACGAAGACCGATGACGAAGCCCCGTCCGTCGTGCCGTTCCTATTGGTCGGCCCGTGGGATGCGCCAGAGCCAGACGTCGTCGACCCGTTGCGGCTCGCCGAACAGGGCGGTGGCGGTACGCCGGACCGCCGCCTCGTCGACTTCGAACTTCGCGCCGTGCACCTCGTCGGCGAGGACCACCGTCTCGATCCGCCAGTGCCGCAGGTCGGAGCTGACCTCCCGTTTCGTGCCGTCGGTGATGATCGGCATCAGCCCGGTGCGGCCGGCCTCGTCCATGAGCGCGCTCAGCGTGCGCGGCACCGGCCCGATCCGGCCCCGCCCGTCCGGACCGCCGGGGCCGAGGAAGAAGCCGCCGGGGATCGCGAACTCGCCCTGCCGGTGCGACAGCGCGTACGCCTGCCAGCGCTGGCCGTCCGGGTAGACGTCGACGGCCAGCGGCACCGGAGTCAAGGTGTTGCCGTCGGAGACGTACTGCCGCCAGGCGCCGGACGTGATGAAGTGCGGGATGGGCTCCCGCTCCCGGGTCAACAGCGGGGTGGGCAGCAGCGGCAGCAGGGCCACCGCGAACCCCAGCGCCCAGGCCAGCTCCGTCGAACGGTGCCGGGGCGGCGCGGCCCGCAGCTGGTCGAGGGTGTACGCCAGCAGCACCCCGATCACCGGTGCCACCACCAGGGCCAGCCGGGCGGGCAGCGCGGCATTCACCACCGGCAGCTGCCCGAGCACGTCGAACGGCATCGGCAGGTCGGTGCGGCGTCCGTCGATCTTCGCCACCGGCCCGAAGGACAGCACCGTGAAGATCACCGCGACGACGCCCAGCGCCCAGAGGACGGCCCGACGGCCGGGGTCGGCGCGTCGCCAGAGCGCGACGAAGCAGACCACGGTGAGCACGAGCAGCGGGATCCCGAAGAACGAGTTCTCCTCGGTAGGGTTCGGGGCCAGCGAGGTGCCCAGCCCGACCTCCCCGGCCAGGGAGCGGCGCGGGAAGGCGGCGAAGGCGGCGATGTCCTCGGAGTGGATCACCGGGTCGAAGCCGGTGCCGTGGAACCGCTGCGGCCCGGCGAAGTGCAGCCACAGCGGGTACGACAGCAGCACCCCGGCGACCACCGCGGTCACGCCGAGCCCACGGACGAAGGTGGGTAGGGCGGCTCGGGCCTCGGCGCGGTGGGCCGGGTGCAGCGCCCAGACGGCGACGAACACGCCGAGCGCGAGGGCGGCGAAGAACAGGCCCTCGGCGGCGATCGAGAAGGCCACCGCGACCACGACGCCGAGGATCACCCCATCGCGCAGCCAGTGCCCGGGGCGGCGCAGCGCGAACAGCCGCCAGATCAGCAGCGGCACGAGCCAGCCGGCGGTCCAGTTCAGGTGGGCGTTGGCGTGCGAGACCATGCCGGGGGAGTAGGCGATGAACAGGCCGCCGACCCCGGCGGCGAGGCGGCTGCGCACCACGTGCCGGGAGAGCAGCCAGTACCAGGCCAGCGCGGTGGCGAGCAGGTTCAGGGTGAGGATCACCAGGAACGTCGCCGGTGGCCCGATGAGGTACGTGAGCGGGGCGAAGACCACCGCGTACACCGTGATCGAGGTATTGACCGCGAGGTTCACGCCGTCCGGGACATTGATCAGGTACGTGAAGAAGGGGTTCTCCCCGTGGGTGACCGCATGCCCGCCGAAGGCCAGCAGCCACTCGAACAGCGCCTGGTCGCTGGAGTTGACGGTGATCGCGCGCACGTTCGGGTCCCGCCACAGGCCGCTGGTCACCCAGACGGCGAGCGCGAGCGCCACCAGCACGACGATCAGGTCGGCCCGGCGGTCCCGGAGGGCGCGCGGCGGCGACGCGGGTGCGGGCCCGGTGGCCAGCGACGGGGAGGACGGCACGCAGCGGACGTTACCAACCGGACCTGGACGAGCCGGTCAGACCGGCGGTTGTTGTCGGCTCCGCTGCCCTCGCGGTGGCCATGGTTCGTCGTACACAACGGCTGCCGTGAATGTGTGAGTGTGCCCCATGTCATAGCTCCGACACATCGTCGTAACGTCTCGGCAACTCGACCGTGACCCAGTTCACAGTCTGCCCCTCTCAGGAGGCCGCCGTGCGCCGCTCCTCGTCCACCCTCAACCGGCTGCTCGGTGCGGTCGCCGGGCTCGTCCTCGCCGCCGCGGGCGCGATCACCCTCGCCACGCCCGCCCAGGCCGCCACCCTCACCCAGGTCACCGGCTTCGGCTCCAACCCGGGCAACCTCGCCATGTACGCCTACCGGCCGGACAACCTGCCGGCCAACTCCCCGGCCGTGGTGCTGCTGCACGGGTGCACCCAGAACGCCTCCGGCTACTTCGCCGGCTCCGGCTGGCAGAAGTACGCCGACCAGTGGAAGTTCGCCCTGATCGTCGCCCAGCAGCCGTCCGGCAACAACGCCAACTCCTGCTTCAACTTCTTCGAGAGCGGCGACACGACCCGGGGTCAGGGCGAGGCACTGTCGATCAAGCAGATGGTCGACCACGCCAAGGCGAACTTCGCGGTCGACGGTTCCCGCGTCTTCGTCAGCGGCCTCTCGGCGGGCGGGGCGATGAGCGCCGTCATGCTGGCGACCTACCCGGACGTGTTCGCCGCCGGATCGATCATCGCCGGCATCCCGTACCGCTGCGCCACGAGCATGGTCAACGCGTTCAGCTGCATGAACCCGGGCACGGACAAGACCCCGGCCGCCTGGGGCGACCTGGTCCGTGGCGCCTACTCCGGCTACACCGGCCCGCGCCCCCGGGTGGCCATCTGGCACGGCACGTCGGACACCACGGTCACCCCGCTCAACGGCACCGAGTCCCGCGACCAGTGGACCAACGTGCGGGGGATCTCGCAGACGCCGACCAGCACGTCGTCGCTGCCCGGCAACACCAGCCTGGAGGTGTACGGCAACGACGAGGTACGCCTCTACCGGGTCTCCGGCATGGGCCACGGCACCCCGGTCGACCCGGGCTCCGCCGCGGACCAGTGCGGCACCGCTGGCGCGTACTTCCTGGACACCATCTGCTCGACGTACCGCGACGCGCTCTTCTTCGGTCTGAACGGCGGCGGCAGCACCCCCACCCCGACCCCCACGGCCACCACCACGCCGACCCCCACGGTTAGCCCGACGCCGACGCCGACCCCGACCACGCCGGCGACCTGCGTGACCGCGAGCAACTACGCGCACGTCACGGCCGGCCGGGCCTACCAGTCCGGCGGCTACGCCTACGCGAACGGCTCCAACCAGCGCATGGGCCTCTACAACACCTTCTACACCAGCACCCTCAAGCAGACCGGCCCCAACTACTGGGTAATCGGCTGCTGACCCACCCCCACCCCCTGTTGTTGATGTTTTTTTTTTCACGACACGCCCAGGCGGGGGGGGATAAATTTTATTTTAAAGCCGGGGTTTTGGGGTTTGGGCGCCGG